>SYAR01000077.1 GCA_005787525.1 Rickettsiales bacterium | reverse complement strand
TGCGGATTATTGGTGTTATTTTTAATTTCTAAAATACGATTTTTGGCACTTTCGGTGAGTTCAATATTATACATAATTAGCGATTATTTCTTTTGTTAAATTCTTCAAAAATTTCGGATAAATTGATGTTATTTTTGGCGATCAAAACCAAACTGTGATGATATAAATCGCAAACTTCATTGATTAAATTTTGACGCGATTTTTCAGAATTATTTTTATCATGCAAAAGCCCGGCAATCGTGACCTCAACGCCCTCTTCGCCAATTTTTTGAACTAAACGAGAAATATCACCCTTGACCAATTTATTAGTGTAAGATTTTTCATCTTGCGAGGCAATTTTTGTCGAAATTATCGAATATAATTCTTCAAAATTAATTTGTGAATTTTTCATGAGAAATTGATCAATTTTGTAAATAAATTTTTACAAATTTTACAAGATTAAATTCTCAAAGTAAATTTTAATTTTAAAAGCCAACTGATTTCTTGACTTAGTCTTAAAAATTTTTTAATTTATGAGTATAAAAATGTTTTTTTATTATTTAATTCTTAAAAACATTGGAAAACTTTATTAATTCTTTTTACACTCAAACATGGCTATCGAACATACTCTATCAATCTTAAAACCCGATGCAACCCAAAGAAACTTAACTGGCAAAATCAACGCTAAATTTGAAGAAGCTGGCCTAAAAATTGTCGCTCAAAAAATGCTTTTTTTATCTGAAAAAACTGCTGGCGAATTTTACGCTGTTCATCGCGAACGCCCTTTTTTCAAAGATTTAGTTAAATTTATGACTTCTGGCGCCGTTGTCGTTCAAGTTTTAAAAGGCGAAAATGCTGTCGCTAAAAACCGCGAAATCATGGGAGCTACTAACCCTGCTAACGCAGATGCTGGAACGATTCGCAAAGAATTTGCTTTATCGATCGAAGCCAATTCAGTTCACGGTTCCGATTCTCTTGAAAATGCTAAAAATGAAATTGCTTTTTTCTTCGCAACCAATGAAATTGTAGGATAATTGAATGGTTAAATCATTCCAACAAATTATTTTTGATTTACAAAATTTCTGGGCAACTCAAGGATGCACAGTGCTTCAGCCGATTGATACTGAAGTCGGTGCCGGCACTTTGCATCCCGCCACAGTTTTACGTGCTTTAGGAAAAAAACCGTGGAAAGTTGCTTATGTTCAACCTTGTCGTCGCCCTACTGACGCGAGGTTTGCCAACAATCCCAATCGCTTGAGTCATTATTATCAATTTCAAGTATTACTTAAACCCGCACCACAAAATATTAAAGAACTTTATCTACAAAGCCTTGATTTAATTGGGCTCAATACCAAAGAAAACGATATTCGCTTTGTTGAAGATGATTGGGAAAACCCTTCAGTCGGTGCTTCGGGCTTGGGCTGGGAAGTTTGGTTTAACGGTATGGAAATCTCTCAATTTACTTACATGCAACAAATTGGCGGAATCGAATGCAGTTTAATTCCCGGAGAAATCACTTACGGCTTGGAACGAATAGCCATGCATATTCAGGGCGTGGATTCAATTTTCAATATTAATTGGAATGGCAAAGAAAATGCCGATAAAATTACTTATAAAGATATTTTTTTTCAAAGCGAAGTTGAAAATTCGCACTTCATTTTAAATCATAGCAATATCGATATTTTATTTAAAAATTTTGAAGAAGCTAAAACGCAATCGCAAATTTTAGTTGAAAATAATTTGCCGATTCCAGCTTTTGAACAAGCCTTAAAGGCAAGCCATTTGCTAAATTTGCTCGATGCACGCCAAGCCATTTCAGTCAATGAAAGAGCTTCATTTATTGGTCAAATTCGTCAATTAGTTAAATCATCTTGCGAAAAGATGATTGAAAATTAAAATATAAATTTATGAATGAAAATAATTTAGGTTTTTTTAACTTTATCGGTAACATGATTCTTGGAATCCCTTATTTGTGGCTGTTTTCAATAATTATTTTTTTATTTTTTTCCTATAAAAAATTAAATTATTTATCATATTTTATTTTCTTTTCAGTAATTCTATTGCCTCTTAATTTAAGTTTACTTTTTTGGTTGCCTTTTTGGGGACTTTCAATCTTATTAGTTTTCCCAAGCCTTCGTCAAAAAATTTTAACACCAATCATAATTTCTTTAATTAAAAATTTAGGATTATTACCAAAGATTTCGCAAACTGAAAAAATCGCCCTCACCTCAGGAACAACATGGGTTGATGGCGAATTATTTTCTGGCAATCCTGACTTCAAAAAAATCATGGTAATGAATTATCCAAAACTCACTGAAGAAGAACAAAATTATATCGATAATGAAGTTGAAGAACTTTGCAAAATTTGCGTTGATTATCAAGTACAAATTATGCGCGACTTACCTCCCGAAGTTTGGCAATTTTTACGCGACAAAAAGTTTTTTGGCATGATTATCCCCAAAGCTTATGGCGGACTTGGCTTCTCAGCTTTCGCTCATAGTTGCATAATTGAAAAATTGGCATCACGCTCGGTGCCTCTCGCTATCACCGCCATGGTCCCAAACTCACTCGGACCTGCGGAATTACTTTTGCATTACGGCACAAAATCACAACAAGATCACTACTTACCGCGTCTCGCCGATGGGCGTGAATTGCCTTGCTTCGCTTTAACCGAGCCTACAGCAGGAAGCGACGCCACCTCAATTCAATCAAATGGAATTATTTTTAAAGATGAAAATGGTGAAATTAAAATTCGCTTAAATTGGAATAAACGTTATATTACGCTCGGAGCTTATGCCACAGTTATCGGCGTCGCTTTTCAACTTCGTGATCCCGATAAAATTTTATCAGAAAATTCAGAAATTGGTATCACTTGCGCACTTATTCCAAACACAACAGCCGGAGTTGTTCAAGGGCGTCGCCACGATCCATTAGCCACACCTTTTGTTAATTCGCCACTCAATGGTAATGACGTAATTATCGGTTTAGATTCAATCATCGGCGAGAAAGACGGACTCGGCAAAGGCTGGAAAATGTTGATGGAATGTTTGTCGGCGGGTCGCGGAATTTCTTTGCCATCAACCAGCTCAGGCGGATCCAAACTCGCAATTCGAGTAACGACAGCCTACTCAATGGTGCGCGAACAATTTGGCACTTCAATTGCCAAATTTGAAGGTATCGAAGAAGTTTTGGCTCGCATCGCTTCACGCACTTATGCCCTAGATGCCATGCGCGCCTTCACCGCTGGCTCAGTTGATTCGGGCGCCAAACCCGCAGTTATAAGCGCCATTGCCAAATATCATTCCACCGAAATTTTCCGTCAAAATATTAATGACGCCATGGATATTTGTGCTGGAGGTGCCATAATCAGGGGTCCGCGCAATATTTTAGCCAACGCCTATTTCTCAACGCCAATTTCAATTACGGTCGAGGGTTCAAATATCATGACGCGAAGTTTAATTCATTTTGGACAAGGTGCCATCATGTCTCACCCTTACGCTTACAAAGAAATTATCGCTCTTGAAAATGGCGATAAAGTCGCTTTTGACGAAGCTTTTTTTAGCCATATTAAACATTTATTTAATAATTTATCGCGCTCAATCTTACTCTCGCTTACTCGTGGTTATTTAATTAATCCAACTAAACATGATTTAATTTCAAAATATCAACGCAAAATTTCATGGTGTAGTGCAACATTTGCCTTACTCGCTGACATCGCCATGGCGCGCTTTGGTGGCAATTTAAAACGTAAGGAAAAAATTAATGGACGCTTTGGCGACGCCCTTTCGGCAATGTATTTCGCCACTTGTATTTTACGTAAATTTAAAGAAAATGGCTCGCCAAAATCTGAAGAAGCTATTATTGAACATGCTTTAAAAGAGCAATTCTGTAAGGCACAATCAGCTATCGAAGGTTTATATCAAAATTTATTTACTGGATTTTTTGGAATATTTTTCAAGCCTTTCGCTTTATTCGCCAGATTTAACGCTTTTGTATGTCCAGCCAATGATGCCCTAGGTCATAAAGTCGTTAAATCTATCACCAAAAATGGCGAAGAAAGGGATAATTTAACTCGCGGAATTTTTGTGAGTAAAGATAAAAATGATAACCTCGGACGCCTAGAAAATGCTATGTTTTTACAAGAAAATTGTGCAGAAATTATTCATAAAATCAAAAACGCTGTTAAAGAAAATAAATTGCCAAGAAAATCTTTGCGTGAAAATATCGAAGAAGCTTTGGCAAAATATATAATCTCAAATGAAGAGAATAAACAATTAACCGAAATGTTTGAAGCTTGTTATGACGCTATTTTGGTTGATGAATACACTCTTGAAGAATATAAAAATTTGTAATCAACTTGCTTAAAAAAATAATTTTACCACAATTATTAAAAAATTTTATTTATGATTCTATTAATCGACAATTATGACAGCTTCACCTACAACCTCTTCCACTACCTGATTTCCGCTGGTGCCAAAGAAGTTTTAGTCAAACGCAATGACAAAATTTCTCTCGAAGAAATTAAGGCTTTAAATCCCGAAGCGATTGTTTTATCACCCGGCCCGTGCTCACCAAATGAAGCGGGGATTTGTCTCGAAATTATCAAAAATTTCAAAGGAAAATTCCCAATTTTTGGAGTTTGTTTAGGTCACCAAGCCATTGGTCAAGCCTTTGGTGGCAATATCGTGCGCACTTATCCAATGCATGGCAAAATTAGTGAAATTTTTCACCATCAACAAAATTTATTTCAAGGTTTGCCATCGCCTTTCAAGGCAACTCGCTATCATTCGCTAATTATTGAACGCGAAACTTGTCCGCAAAATTTAACCATCACCGCCGAAACTCAAGATGGAATTATTATGGGAATTGCCGATGAAAAATTAAAAATTTACGCCGTACAATTTCATCCCGAATCAATCGCCACAGAGTTTGGTCATGAAATTTTTAAAAATTTTATAAATTTAATTTAAATAAAATTGAGTCTAGAAAAATATTCTGCCCAACAATTTGAAATTTTTTTTGATCAAATTTTTGATAATAAAATTGAAAATGATTCCATCAAAGATTTTTTACTCGAAATTAATTCGCATAATTTACCGATTAATTCGCTTTTTGGTGCCGTAAATTCTTTAAAAAAAAGAATGATAAAAATCCACCATCACCAAGATGCTCTTGATGTTTGCGGAACTGGTGGCGATAAATTAAAAACGCTCAATATCTCAACCGCGGTGGCGATTATTTTAGCTTGTGCTGGTATAAAAATCGCCAAACATGGCAATCGCGCAGTCTCTTCAGCCTCGGGCTCGGCCGATATTTTTACTCATCTTGGAATTGCTTTCGATGACAACATTAAAAATATCGACAATAATTTACGTAAGCATAATTTAAGTTTTTTGTTTGCACCTTTTTTTCATCCTGCTTTAAAAAATGTCGCCGAGATTAGAAAATCAATCAACGAGCCGACTATTTTTAATTATATCGGACCACTTTTAAACCCCACTAATCCACAAAAACAAATCATTGGAACTTCACGTAAGGATGTTATGCATAAAATCGCTGAAGTGCTTTTGAAAAATAATCCCGCGGGCTCATTTTATATAGTTCACGGCTTTGATGGCATGGATGAAATTACTCTTAGCGATAATTCTTATTTGCTAAAAATTTCGCACCAAAAAATTAATGAAATGGAAATTATTAATCCTGAAAATTATGGAATTAATAAATGTAAAATTGATGAAATTATTGGCGGAAATCCCGAATATAATTCGCAAAAAATGCTTGAATTATTTGCTGGCAAAACTTCTAAATACCTCGATATTGTTGTTTTAAATTGTGCTTTTGCTTTGCAATTAATCAACAAATTTCAAAATATTAATGATGGAATTATTTTTTCACGGAACTTAATAAAAAGTGGTAAGGTTGCAAAATTCCTAATCGAAATTAAAAATAATTTTATTTCATAATTTTAAGAAAAATTAGGATAAACTTTTACTATTATAATCAGTTAATCTCATTTTTTTAACAGGAGAAGGTTCACAACTAGGAATTGATTGCCCTAATTCCCCCGAAGAATCAGAGGAGCTAACGCCTTGAAAACCACCTTCAGATTTAAAATTTTTTTCAAAAATAGAAATTAAATAACTATTCATATCTGAATAACCATTTTTTATGGAAGTTGCTATGAAATTTAGCATAGCGTCTTTAGAAATTTCAACTCCAAAATTGATTAACTCTTTAACGATTTCAGGATTATTGGCGCGAACTGCATTTGAAAAAAACTTCAACAAATTCTGATTGGGAATTTCGACTCCACAATTCATTAACTCTTTGATTCTTCCGGGATTATTTTGTTGAATGGCAGTTATTATAAAATTCGACATATCATCATTAGAATTTTTTGCTCCACATTTCATTAACTCCTTAATCATTTCAAGATTATTTCGTTCAAAGGCAATTGCAAAAGGAGTTAAGCCATCTGTATTTTTAATATTAATTTCTGCTTCATCTAAATCAAAATATTTATTGCGAATTATTTCTACATCGCCATTTTTAGCAATTATATGCCAAGTACTTTCCCAAGATTCTTCATCAACTTCTTGAAATTGTTTTTCACTAAAACTAAGCATAGATTTATTAAATGGCTCTAATAATTTTATAAAATTTTTGTTTCATTTAAATAAAAAATATTTAGCAAACTATATATAAATAAATATTATTTGATTGTGACTTGATTTGTTTTTTTTTGATTCATTTTTTGTTAACTAACCTTCGATTTTTTCTTAAATTCTTGAGTGTTATTTGCGTAAAAAAATAAAATTTTTTTGGGATACGACGAAGCTCTATAAAAAATAAAAAACCAAAATTTTATCGCGTATGTCGCGATTCATTCGCTTTGATGCGATTCAACTTTTCCCTAAATTTGCGTAAGGCTATTTGCGTTAAAAAAATAGCCTAAACGGCTATTTTTAGCAAATAACGGGACAAGGAGCGAATGCGACGTGGTCCCAGTCGCGAATCTTTTTCGAAGAAAAAGATGAAGCGTTTATCAACAAGGGAAATCTAAAGAACAAATATTCATCGCGTATGTCGCGATTCATTCGCTTTGATGCGATTCAACTTTTCCCTAAATTTGCGTTAGCAAATTTAAGTAAGCGATAAATTCATTCGCATCATTTAAGAGTGGGCGTGTTATTGCACCAAGTTTTTTTCTTTTCTCCATGATAAACTCTCGCCAGTCCTTTTCTTACAAGCTCTTGACCCAAATCACTGTTATCAATCATAACTTTAGCAACAATTCTTCCGCCATATTTATCCCATTTAATTTCTGAGAAAGTAATTTTTTGATGATTTTTTTGAGCTTTTTCAATGGAATTTTTAGTATAATTTGAAGCTTTTTGTGCTAAAATATTTTCCTTTTCACATTTGGAGCGCGGGGCTTTTTCTGGAGTATCTATTCCTTTTATTCTAACAAAAAGTTTTAATTCTTGCGGTAAAAATTCATTGGCAATTTCTAAGCTGTCGCCGTCAACTACTCTAAGGACTTTCCAATTGTAAACACGGTTGTCATTAGCTATTTCTAGAGCTAAGGCCTTACTTGAAATTATTAAAAATAAAATAATGGAGGCAATTAATTTCATGAAATTAATTCAGCAAAATTATTGAATGAGGGCATAAAAATGCAATAAAATAAGAATATCGATAGCGATTAAAATATTTCTACCATTCGTTTTTGTGATTGATTCTTGTAAAAATAATTTTCTTAAAAAAGCTCTTGACGCACCGCCATTTTGTATTTTTAATTTTTCTTTTTCTTCTTTGCTTAATTTTGGAGTTTTTGGAAAGCATTTAATGGCAACATACATGTGCCAAACAAGATAAATTGTCAACAAAATTAACAATGAATAATCAAAAAATTTTGAATTAATTGCGATAACTAATTTATTAAAAATAAAATATGAAACCAAATAAAATAAACCACCCCAACCCCAAGAGACAATTGAAAACTTTTCCAAACCTTTGCTTGAATTTACGAATGATATTTTTATTTTATTTAAAAAATTTTTCATAGAATTTCTGTAATAAGTAAGTTTTTTTATAATAATAATTTTTTAAATTTTTAATTAAAATCATAATTATCATTATTTAACTTTTCTGATTAATTATTATTTTTTTGAACCGCCTTTTTAACTCCTTCCCAGGGCATTTCAAAGTCAAAATTTCTAAATTCTTGGGTCAATTTTACGTCCTCATAAACAACTTTTTTATGATTTTCATCATAACGAACTTCTTTATATCCCGTTAATGGAAAATCTTTACGCAAAGGATGTCCTTCGAAATCGTAATCGGTAAGAATTCTACGCAAATCTGGATGATTTTTAAAAATAATTCCATACATATCGAAGGCTTCGCGCTCAAACCATCCAGCCGAACTAAAAATTTTTGATACCGTTGGCACTTCAACTGAATCATCGATCGCCACTTTAACCGTAATGCGATTATTAAGTTTATAACTCAATAAATTGTAAATCACTTCAAACCTTGGAGACCTTATTCCAAGCATGTCGGCACCAAAAACATCAATTAAAGTTTTAAACGAAAGTTGCTCATCATCCCTTAAAAAAGTTAAAAGATTTTCTAAATAATTTTTATCGACATAAATAATTAAATTATCATTGGCGATAGGCTCAATAACATGAACATTTTCAAAATTTGATTTTATATATTGTGCTTGAGTGGGAAGATCTTGAAACATAAATTATCGTTTAAAATTTTTAGTTCTTTTAATTTTTCTTTGTAAAACCATAAGACCGTAAAGCAACGCCTCGGCGGTCGGCGGGCACCCTGGAATATAAACGTCAACGGGCACGATGCGATCGCAACCGCGAACCACCGAATAAGAATAATGATAATAACCACCGCCATTGGCACAACTTCCCATCGAAACGACGTAACGCGGTTCTGCCATTTGATCGTAAACTTTTCTAAGTGCTGGCGCCATTTTGTTGGTTAAAGTTCCCGCAACAATCATAACATCAGATTGCCTTGGCGACGGGCGAAATATCATGCCATAACGATCGAGATCATAGCGACTCGCCGCCGTTTGCATCATTTCAACCGCACAACAGGCTAAACCAAACGTCATTGGCCACAATGAACCCGTTCTCGCCCAGTTAATGAGATCATCGAGTTTTGCTGTCACGAAACCTTGATTTTTTATTTCGTCGGTAAGATTATTTATAAGTAAATCTTGATTTAACGGACTTAAATTATTCATATTTTTCATTCAAAAATTTATGATTTTTAAAAAAATTATTTAACTAAAAATTTTATTTCCATTCAAGAGCACCACGTTTCCACTCATAAATGAAGCCAATGGTAAGAATCACTAAAAAGGCAATCATTGACCAAAAACCGACGACGCCAATTTCACGCAAAGCCACCGCCCACGGAAATAAAAATGCCACTTCCAAATCGAAAATAATAAACAAAATTGCTACTAAATAAAATTGCACTTTAAACTCGCCACGAATAGGCCCTTGACCTTCAAAACCGCATTCATATTGCGAATTTTTGGCATCGTCGGGACGCATTTTATTAATAATAAATGGGATTAAAATAATTACGCAAGACAAGCCAATGGCAATAATTAGAAATACCAAAACCGGCAAATATTGATTCGCCACGAAATTTGCATCAGCAAAATTAATCAATGAATTATTCATGAATTACTAAATTTTTTATGATTGATAAAAATTTAACTAGAAATATTGATTTATTAAAGATAGAAATTTATGATTTCAAAATCAATTCAAATTTTTATTTTTTATTTCATGAACACAAACACATACACGGCATTGGTTACGCCTTTCAAAAATAATCAAATTGATGAAAAAGCTTTCAGTAATTTAATTGAATTTCAAATTAAAAATGATGTTGATGGCGTCGTACCTTGTGGCACAACTGGCGAATCTCCAACACTTTCTCATGAAGAACATAATCGCTTAGTTGAAATTGCTGTAAAAGTTGCCAATGGAAAAATCAAAGTAATGGCAGGAACTGGCTCTAACTCTACTTCGGAAGCCGTCGCCATGACAAATCATGCCAAAAAAATTGGAGCCAATTCATGTTTAATTGTCGCTCCATATTACAACAAACCAACTCAAGAAGGAATTTATCAACATTTTAAAGAGCTCAATAAATGCGGTATTCAATTAATTATTTATAACATCCCGGGGCGTTCTGTAATTAACATCAGCGACCAAACTTTAGCGAGGATTTCTGAACTTGAAAATGTAATTGGCATCAAAGACGCGACGGGAGACTTAGCTCGCGTCGCCACTTTAAGACTTTTAATTAAAAAAGATTTTCTATTTTTATCAGGAGAAGATGCTACAGCGGTAGGTTTTAATGCCATGGGAGGCAATGGCATAATTTCGGTTTCTTCAAATATTTTGCCACAAATGGTAAGCGATTTACAAAAAGCCATGGCAATTGGCGAATATAAAACCGCTTTAAAAATTCAAGATCAATTAACCAATTTTCATTCAGCAATGTTTTGTGAAACCAATCCAATTCCGGTGAAATACGCCTTGAGTTTAATGGGATTTTGTGAAAATGAAATTAGGCTTCCGCTGGTTGCCCCCTCTTTAGAATCGCAAAGTAGAATCAAGGCAGAGATGAAAAATTTTAATTTAATTTAAAGCAAAAAAACAAACAATTATTTGAATAAATTAATATCTACTTAATAACTCTCTATAAACAACCGCATCTTGGAGTTTCTTAAGATTTTCTGATAAAATACTTAGCCCACATTCTTCTGAAAATTTTTGTAAATTTAATGTGCGTTTTTTAAAAAATCCAAACTCTTTTCTAATTGAACATAAAAAATAACCACTAACCTTTACCGATCCAAATAATTCAAAGTAAGAGTAATCGAGGATTTGTGGCTTTATTTTTGAAATAAAATCAACCAATTCGCGTGAAATTCGCGTTAATTCAAATTCATTAAATAATTTATCTTTGGCAACGATATAATCTTTGAAAACAATCACAAGCTCCCTAAAATCTTTTTTGTTAGCGATTTCAAATGCCAAATCAAGATCTTCTAAACCACAAATCGTAAGATATTCACAGATTTTAATATGATTTCTTTTGGTGGCCATAATTAAGGAATTATCACCCGCTCCATTTCTTTTGCTTCTATCCGCTCCTGAAGTTATGAGAAGAGTAACCAAATCATAAAAATTTCCAATTGTAGCAAAATGCAAAGGTGTTAATCTATGATTTTCAGGGATAGTTTCGGCATTTAAGTTGCATTTGATTGAAGTCAAATATTGAGCAACTCCAAAAGATCCAAATTCAGCTGAAACATGCAAAGGAGTAAGTCCAAACGAAGTTGTTACCTCCCTATCAATTCCAGCTTCAATAAACTCTTCAACAATTTCTTTGTAACCAAATTTTGATGCATAATGAATTGGCAACCAATTTCTAGTTTCGTCGGAAGATTTGACGTTAATATCAGCTCCATATCCAATTAAAATTTTAACATTCTCAATTCTTCCGCTAATTGAGCTGTGATGCAAAGCGGTGTATTTATTAACATCACTAAAATTAAGATTTTTAATTCCGATTACGTTAATAATTTTTTTTAATTCTTCGGCCTTGCCAAATTTTGCCACCACGTGAAAAAAAGAAAATTTATAATCACTAAATTCTTTTAAAAAAAGCTCTTTGGCATCAGATAAATCAATGATCTTCTGTAAGTTTTGAGAGATTTTTTCTTTTAAAATTTCAAACTCATTTTGTTCAATAGTTTTAACGTCTCTTTTATAATATTTAAAAAAACTATCGATTATTTGTTGATCAATTAAATTAATATCCATAAATTAAATAATTATTTTCGTTGATATTGAGCGCTTCTGGACCTTTCTTGAGCCCTACTCGCTTTAATAAAATTTTGCCAAAATTTGGTTGATTCACCCTTTTTCATCGAATCAGCTTGAGCAATAATTGTCGCGATTCTTTCACCGAATAATTTTCGAGTCCAAAAACCAACCGCCGGAGCAACGCCAACAATAACTTCTTCTTCTAAATTTACATTATTTTCTTCTAAAATTTCATATTTTTGCTGTTTTTTAGCATTTAAATTTTCAGCTTTAACAGCGGAATGAGCCCTTGGTATCTCTTGCTTCTTGCGACTAAGCTCCTCATCTTCTTTAATAAAATTTTTTTTCTTTTGTGGTAAAATTTTTTGAGCAGTTTCTTTTAATTTAAGATATTTTTGATAAGAAACATAAATTATCAGAGATAATATAGATCTAATAATCAGCACTAAAATCACGCAACATAACGCAAAAGCTAAAAGAACTATTACAAAATTTATTAATGTATATTCTGACATATTTCTTTAAGTTTTTTATAACTATTAACAAATCCAATCAAGGAATATGTATCTACGGCAATTTTACCATCGCGTGCCACGCCATTTACAATCATTTCAGCGTTGTTTTGCATTTCTTTAATAATATCGGCATCATCATTTTTATCATTGGCCCAAGATACGGTTTTGTAAGGAAATAAGTAATATTTTTTAATTCCAAATGTAAGCTCAACATTTGAATTTTTATTATAAATAAACCCCGACGAAGCACTAATTTCATCGGCATCATTTTCTATATTCGTCACTAAAAAAAACGGTTCACCTCTTTTATCAAAATTGCCCTCGCTTTTTATCGGCGTTGAGGCAATATAACAAACAACTTTATCACCTCTTTCAGTTTTAAAAACGCTCCAATCTTGAAAACGGGCTTGCAATTCTTGCGAATAAGCCTTAGAAAAAGTTAATAAAGTGCAGTTTATAAAAATTAATGCGAGTTTTAAAAATTTCATAACTTGACTTTATGTTAAGCAAAAAATATTTTGTTATACTTGAAAAATGTTATTTCTTTTTTTGATATTGATAGAGCTAATTAAATAAATCTAGTTTTTTTTCAATTTTAGTTAAATTAAAAATTTAAAAATTTCCATGGAACGCAAAACTAAAAACAAAATTAATCAACCTAGTGCAAATTCTCAAGAACTTGATAAATCAATTGAAAAAACTAATCAAGAAGAAATTGCTAATCATCAAGAAAATCATTCAGAATCGCACGAAAAACATAGTCCGCTTGATCAATTTAAAATCATCGAAATCGTGCCACTTAATGTTGGAAACGTTAATTTAAGTTTCACCAATTCCGCTCTTTATATGGTAATTGCCACCGCTTTAATAATCATTTTCATGCTCAGAGCAACAAGCCGTAAACTCTTAATTCCATCAAGAACTCAAGTTATCGCCGAATCGATTTATAATTTTATCAACAATTTAATTGAAGGAAGCATTGGTCATGAAGGAAAAAAATTCTTCCCATTAATCTTTAGTCTTTTCACTTTCATTTTATTGTGTAATTGCCTCGGCATGACGCCCTACAGCTTCACCTCGACAAGTCAAATCGCCGTTACTTTATCATTGGCACTTATTTGTTTTTTCACAATCACTTTTTATGCCATAATCCGCAACGGCATCGGCGGTTTTATTCACATGTTTTTACCTAGCGGAGTCCCCCTATGGATGGCCCCGCTAATTTTCGTAATTGAATTTTTTTCATTTTTAATCCGTCCCGTCACTTTGTCAGTGCGACTTTTCGCCAATATGGTCGCGGGCCACGTTTTGTTAAAAGTGATCGCCGGTTTCATTATTTCACTCGGACTTTTCGGAATATTTCCATTGGCATTTAGCATTATTATGACAGGCTTCGAACTCTTTGTTGCAGTTCTTCAGGCCTATATTTTTGCAATCTTAGTTTGTGCTTATTTGGGTGAAACTATGAAATCACACTAAGATTATTTCGGAATTTGACGTTCGCTCATTTGTCAAATAATTTTCCCTTATCTATGGGG
Source organism: Rickettsiales bacterium (assembly GCA_005787525.1). Classification (GTDB taxonomy): domain Bacteria; phylum Pseudomonadota; class Alphaproteobacteria; order Rickettsiales; family UBA1997; genus CAILUF01. Next base: position 5,853 of record SYAR01000077.1, on the reverse strand, counting down.
TTAATGAGTAAATTTTATTAACTTTAAACTACTTTAATTATGGAAATGCTTGCATTAAAATTTATCGGTATCGGCTTATTATCAATCGCCATGGCGGGTTCTGCCATCGCTATCGGAAACATCTTCGGATCTTTTTTCAATAGCATTGCGCGCAATCCTTCAGCCGCTCCAAAAATCGAAAAATATATTTACATTGCGGTTGGTTTAGCCGAAGCAATCGGAATTTTTGCCGTTCTTTTGGCTTTCTTGGTTTTGTTTACAAACTAAAATTTATAACACCACAAAGCCCAAACTTTAAATTATTTTAAAATAGATTATGCCTCAACTTGATTTTATACATTATCCATCACAAATATTTTGGTTTGTATTATGTTTTATAGTGCTTTATTTGTCAGCACATTTTGTAATTATTCCACGAATTCGTGCAATAATTTCTAGACGTAATGACTTAATCGAAAATGATAAAAGTCTCGCCGAAGAACTTGAAAAGCAAATCGAATTCATCAATAATCAAGCTCAAGAAAATTTGCAAAAAGCCAATCGCGAATATTCGCAAAAAATTGAAGAAATCACCAAAGAATCGCATCTTCAACGCGACAAATCAATGGTCGAATTAAAAAATAAAATTGAAGTTAAAGTTAAAGAAACTCGAGGTGAAATTAAAAAATTTATCGATGATTCCAAGGCTTCAAACTCTAAGGTTATTCAAGATTTAACACAAATTATTAAAAACAAAATTACAAATTAAAATGTTTAACGAAAAATTCTGGTTAGCAATTGCCTTTTTCTCATTTCTTGGTTTATTAATTAAGTTTGTTTTTCCAAAAATTGCCAAAAATTTAGATTCTCAATCAAAAAAAATTGCCGAAGATATTTTGGAAGCAAAAAAATTACGCGAAGGAGCTCAAAAACTACTTGAAGATGCACAAGCCTTTCATAAACATTCAATTGAACATTCGCAAAAAATCATCACCGATGCCATTGAAGAAGCCAAAAAAATTGAGATTAATTCTAAAAAATCTTTAGAAGCTCAAATTAAGAAAATTAGCGACATCGCCTTGGAACGCTTGAAATCAGAGGAAGAATCGGCAATTCGCCAAGTTAAAGTCAATATTTTAAATGAAGCGATTGAACAATTTTCAGCAATTAATTTTAATGATAATGAGCATAATAAAATTATTGAAAAAGCCCTCGAAAAAATTTCTAAAATTCAATAATTTTAATCATTTTGCACTATGAAATTTGCCCTTTCAACCCTTAAAGAATTCCTAGAGACTAAAGCTTCGCTTGCCGAAATTTGCCAAACACTTACCAAAATTGGTTTGGAAGTTGAAAATTGCGAAGATAAAGCCAAAAATTTGGAGGAATTTTCAGTCGCCAAAATCATCGAAGCCAAGCCTCACGAAAATTCCACCAAACTCAAAATTTGTTTAGTCGAAACCATCGATAGCAAAGTTCCATTGCAAATAATTTGCGGAGCTTCCAACGCTCGCGCAGGAATCAAAGTAGCTTACGCGCCAATCAATTCAACAATTCCGAGCAATGGCATGATTATCAAAAAAGCCAAAATCGCTGGCGTCGAAAGCAACGGCATGTTGTGCTCAGCTCGCGAATTATCTTTGGGCAATGAAGATGCGGGGATTGTCGAGATCGACGATAAATTTGCCATTGGCACCAAAATTTCCGAAGTTTTCGGCATTAATGACGCCATTATCGAAATTAATATAACGCCGAATCGTGGCGACTGCCTAGGCGTCTTCGGCATTGCTTGTGATTTATCGGCCACTAAAATTGGCACTTTAAAAACTCCAAAAATTTTAAAAATTCCGAGTAATTTTAAATTTGATTTAGCGGTTTCGAATCATAATCCGCAAGCCTGCCCATTAATTTCATTTCGTGTTTTAAAAAATTTAAAAAATTGTCAATCACCCGAATGGCTGGTTAAAAAAATTGAAAGTGCGGGCATGAATTCAATCTCGGCGATTGTTGACGTAACGAACTATGTTATGCATATTTTAAATCGCCCAATGCATGCTTATGATTTAAATGAAATTGGCAAAAAAATTTCGATTGGCTTTGCTTCACAAAATCAAAAATTTCTGTCTTTAAAAAATTCTGAACATCAACTTGCTGAAAAAATTCTTACAATTTCTGATGAAAATAATGTGCTTAGCGTCGCCGGTGTCATGGGTTCAAAACATTCTTCATGCGAAATCGAAACTTCGGCAATTTTGCTCGAATCGGCATTTTTTAGCAAAGAAATTGTTGCCAATAATGGTCGATCTTTAAATATTTTATCCGATTCTCGTCATCGTTTTGAACGCGGAGTCGATCATCAAACTTGCATTGATGGCATTGAGCTCGCAACAAATTTAATTCTTGAAATTTGTGGTGGCGAAGCCAGTGAAATTTTTGTCGAAAATCATAATTTACCACAACAATTTATCGATTTTGATTTTAATAAATTTGAAAAATTAATTGGCATCAAAATCGCCGAAGATAAAGCCATTGAAATCCTTAACGCTCTAGGTTTCAAAACTGATAAAAATTTTCGTGTTGCAGTGCCAAGCAAACGTCATGATATTTTTTCAAGCGAAGATTTAGTTGAAGAAATTTTACGAATTTACGGCTATGAAAATATTCAAAAAAATATTTTAGAAAATTCACAAAATGTTTTTCAAAATTTTGTTAATCCTTTGCACAAAGCCCGAATTTTATTGGCTTCAAAAGGCTTGATTGAAACTATAAGTTGGTCGTTCGTTGATGAAAAAATTGTTGAATTTTTTGGTGAAAAAAATCCAAATTTAATTTTACAAAATCCAATTTCACTCGAACTCAACCACATGCGCCCTACTCTGGCGATTGGCTTAATCACTTCTTATCAAAAAAATTATTTACGCAATTTTCAAGATTTAGCTCTGTTTGAAATTGGCAATATTTTTGAAAGCCCAACTTCGCAAAAATCAATGATTTCTGGGCTTCGAGCTGGCAAAAATAAAGAACAAAATCATTATCATGATGAGCGTGATGTCGATTTTTTTGATGTCAAAAAAGATTTTTTTGATGTGGTCGAGCATTTTGGCATTAAGCCCGAAAGCCTTCAAATTACTGGCGACTCGCCTTTTAAATATTATCATCCGCATCGCTTTGCTTGTGCAAAACTTGGCAAAAATATAGTCGGCTATTTTGGCGAAATTCATCCCGCCATTTCAAAATTTTTCGATGTAAAAACTCGTCTTTATTTTTTTGAAATTTTTGTCGAATCCTTGCCAGCTCCTACAAAATCAACCTCGCGCAAGGCTTATCAAAGCAATGATTTTCCAATCGTTGAACGTGATTTTGCTTTTGTTGTTGATAAAAATTTGATGGTCGGCGAGTTTACAAAATCAATTCAAGCTATTGATAAAAATTTAGTCAAAGAAGTTAATATTTTTGATATTTTCAGTGGCAATAACATTGAAGAAGGTAAGAAATCTGTGGCTTTACGCGTTAAAATTCAATCGAGCGAAAAAACTCTTACCTCCGAAGAAATCGAAAATTTTAGTGCCAAAATAATTGAAACTTTAGCGAGTAAATTTCAAGCGAAATTACGATAAGGATGAAAGACAAAAAAACTTTGTATAGATTTGAAGGATTACTTTGGGATACCAGTGAAAATAAAGCATTGTGTCCAGCACCAAATTGTTTTTGCGAGTTAGATTTACAGGAAAACAGTTATAACGAGTATATTTATAAATGCATAAAATGTGAATTCAAAATTACCTTGAATAGGTCCATTTTCGAAAAAGCTTATGATGTAAGAAAGATACTTGAATCTGATCAATATAAAAATTCTGAAATAATTAACCTTGATGGCGATTCCATAAGAGTTTCGCGACAACAAATAGATGATTTTGATTATTGGGCTGATGTTAAAATTTCAAAAAATAAAAAAGGTCAAATTCAATTAATGGTTTTAGCTGGAAGCAAAAAAGAAAATGACAAAGCTCAATTGTTCATCGAACCAAAAAATGAGAAATTATCTTTTGATCAAAATAATCTCCATCCAAAAGAAGTTTTTGTTCGAGTTGATGCAATATTTAGAGATTCCAATCACTCAATTAAATCAAATAAGCAAGATGATTTTTAATTTAAAGAAAAAGGTACCAGGTTACTTTTAATTTTGAGTCCCAGTCGCGAATTTTTTTTCAAAAAAGATGAAGCGTTTATCCAAAAAAACAAAATTCAAAAAAACTTAAAAACTCATCGCGAATACGGCGATTTACTCGCCGTGAAGCGATTCAAATTCTCCCTAAATTTGCTTTAGCAAATTTAATGCGTAGCAGAAGCGATTCGATATTTTACTAAATTTGCGTAAGCAAATTTAATGCGTAGCAGAAGCGATTCAACTGAAAGCTAAATTTGCGTAAGCAAATTTAATGCGTAGCAGAAGCGATTCAACTGAAAGCTAAATTTGCGTAAGCAAATTTAATATAAGATTTGCCAAAAATAAATTCGGTTATAAAATAGCGAAAATAAATTCTTTTTTACCAAAAATTTTTTTAACTTTTTGTCAATTTCCATGTTAGCTAAACTCACGATTTTCCTGCCTCTAATCGGCTTTTTATTTTCAGGAATTTTATCACGAATTGTTCCAAGTAAAAATAGCCATAGCTTCTCCGATAAATTCGCTCAATATTTTACCACCGCCTTAATGTTCGGCTCCGCCCTTTGCGCCACAATGGTTTTTGTCGAATTTTATAAAACTAAAGAAATCCAAAGTGATATTTTATTTAGCTTTATAAAGTCGGGAAGTTTTATCGCTAATTGGTCGATTCATGTTGATGCTCTAAGTGCAGTAATGTTCATCGTCGTCACTTACATATCATTTTTAGTCCATCTTTATTCCATCGGTTATATGCATGACGACCGCTCCATTGCTCGCTTCATGTCCTATTTATCACTTTTTACTTTTTTCATGCTCGCTTTGATTTCGGCTGATAATTTTGTGCAATTATTTTTCGGCTGGGAAGGTGTTGGCGTCGCCTCATATTTGCTCATCGGTTTTTGGTTCAAAAAAAATTCCGCTAATCGCGCTTCGATGAAAGCTTTTATCGCCAATCGCGTCGGCGATTTAGGCCTGATTCTCGCCATCGCTTTAATTTATTTAACTTTCGATTCGGTCGAATATTCCAAAGTTTTTTATCAACTTTGCAATCACGCCTCTGACCGCTTTATGCTTTTTGGAACGCAATTTTTAACCATTGAAACTATATGTATTTTGCTCTTCATCGGTGCCATGGGTAAATCGGCGCAAATCGGCTTGCATGTCTGGTTGGCTGATGCGATGGAAGGTCCAACGCCAGTTTCTGCTTTAATTCACGCCGCTACCATGGTTACGGCGGGAGTGTTTTTGGTCGCTCGTTGTTCGCCACTTTTTGAATTATCGCCTGTTGCTCTTGATTTAGTCGCCATCGTCGGCGCCACGACAGCGTTGTTCGCAGCCACCATCGCCTTAACGCAAAATGACATTAAAAAAATCATCGCCTACTCAACTTGTTCACAACTTGGCTATATGTTTTTTGCCTGTGGAATGTCGGCTTATTCGGGTGCGATTTTTCATTTGGCAACCCATGCATTTTTCAAAGCCCTACTCTTTCTTGGTGCGGGAAGCGTTATTCACGCCATGCATCACGAACAAAATATTCAAAAAATGGGCGGTTTATGGAAAAAAATTCCAATTACTTACGCCTCAATGTGGATTGGCTCCCTTGCTCTCGCCGGCTTTCCGCCTTTCGCCGGATTTTATTCCAAAGATGTAATTTTGGAATCAGCTTTCATGGCACATACTGGGGTCGGTAAATTCGCCTTTAT
>SYAR01000076.1 GCA_005787525.1 Rickettsiales bacterium | reverse complement strand
GGGGTTTAAAAGAAAATTTGTTGATAAACGTTTCATCTTTTTCTTCGAAAAAGATTCACGACGGGGATTGCGTCACTTGGCGTCGTCGCTTTTCTCAATCAAAATTTCATTTTGATTTCGAAGACGACTTGCCCCTGGGATCGCGTCGCCTTTAGCTCCTAATCCCGTTTCTCGCTAAAAATAGCCGTTTAGGCTATTTTTTAAACGCGAGAAACCCTGATCCCGTTATTCGCTAAAAATAGCCGTTTAGGCTATTTTTTAAACGCGAATAACCTAAAAATAGCCGTTTAGGCTATTTTTTTAACGCGAATAACCATCAAAATATTGTTTGACTTGAAATTATTTGCCGTTTATGTTGGAATACAATTCCATAATGAACGAGAAAAAAATTAAATTTTTATGCATCAAAGAACGCTAACTAAAACAATAAAAGAAATTAGTAAAAGCTTCCCCGTTCTTCTTCTAACTGGTCCAAGACAAGTTGGAAAAACGACCTTGTTTGAAATGTGCTCCACCCAAAAAATGCAATATGTAACTCTCGATGATTTAGATGTAAGGCAAATGGCACAAGATGATCCGGGGCTTTTTATTCAAACTTACAAAACTCCGTTAATCATTGATGAAGTTCAATATGCGCCACAGCTTTTTAGTTATATTAAAATTGCGGTAGATCGCGAGAAAAAAAATGGCATATATTGGCTTACTGGTTCGCAGAAATTTCACTTGATGAAGGGAATAACTGAGAGTCTTGCGGGGCGAGTTGCGATAGTTGATTTGCTTGGATTTTCCAACGCTGAAATTGAAAATAGAGAAAAAATCAAGCCATTTATTTCCGACTTAAAATGGATTAATGAAGCGCGCAAAAAAATCAAAAAACCAAAACAATTAGACGCCATTTATAAGCAGATTTGGCGCGGGTCTTTTCCCAAAGTTAATATCGATAAAAAAGAATCAACGAGGCAAATATTTTATAGCTCTTACATTCGAACTTATTTGCAACGCGATGTTAAAGATATTTTAAAAATTTCCGACGAAACTGCATTTTACAATTTTTTAAGTGCCGTTGCGAGTCGGACTGGCAACCTCCTTAACTATAATGACTTGGCGCGAGATGTTGGAATTGATAACAAAACCGCCAAAGCGTGGCTTTCGATTTTAGAAACTTCGGGCTTGGTTTATGTGCTAAATAGCTATCACAATAATCTAACAAAAAGATTGGTAAAAACTCCCAAAATTTATTTTCTCGATACCGGTCTTTGCGCTTATTTAACAAAATGGACCGACGCAAAATCTTTACAAAATGGTGCAATGTCGGGGGCGATTTTGGAGACTTATATTTTTACTGAAATCCTAAAAAGCTATTGGCATAACGGTCTTGAGCCGAATTTTTATTATTATCGCGATACCGATCAAAAAGAAATTGATTTGGTGATTGAAACCGCGGAAACGCTCTATCCAATTGAATTTAAAAAAACCGCCACCCCGTCAAAAACCGCTTCAAAAAATTTTTCTGCACTTGAGAAATTTAACAAAAAAATTGGTCACGGAGCGGTGATTTGTTTTGTGGAAAAAGATATTCCGTTATCAAAAAGTGTGACTGCAATTCCGGTTGGATATATCTAAAGAACCTACGCCTTTGATGCTAGAGTTGAAATGCTTGGATTAAATATTTTGAAATAAAAAATGATTAAAAACTAAAACTATATTTTATTAATCGGAATTTTTATGTAAAATGTCGAGTTTTTTTCTGACTCGCCGAAGCTACCGGCACGCATGTTGAACTGCAATGCGGGCAACAAAAGTTTCGGAACTTTTTTGCCAATATCGCGTTGGTTACGATCACGAATATAATTTTCTTCGCTAATTTTTTCGTTAATTAAAATATTAGAATTTTTTTGCTCGAGAACCGTGCAAAAATGTTGGGGTTGTTGACTTTCTTCAGGATAATCATGTCCGACAAAAATGCGAGTTTCATCGGGTAATTTTAATAATTTTTGAATCGAGTCGTAAGAATTTTTAGCACTTCCTCCCGGAAAATCGGTGCGTCCCGTGCCGTTTTTTGGCGTAAAAATTACATCGCCAACGAAAGCGCAATCTTCAATCAAGTAAGTTACGCAAGCCGGGGAGTATGCCCCGGAGTGTGAATAACTTTTACTTCGATTGTGCCGATAAAAAATTTTTCATTATCATTAAAAAGTTTGTCGAATTTTTTTAAGTCAGTGTCATTTTTAGAATTAAAAATTGGCGTCCAAAATTTTATTACTTCGGAAATTTTTTCACCAATGGCAATTTTGCCACCGAGTTTTTCTTTAAGATATTGTGAGGCAGTTAAATGATCGGCGTGAATATGAGTTTCCAAAAGCCATTCGACTTGCAAATTTTGCGTTTTGACAGAGTCGATTATCAAATCGGCATTAATGGTTGAGGTGTGTCCCGAACTGATATCAAAATCTAAAACCGCATCAATAATCGCACATTTTTGAGTTTTTTCGTCGCTAACAATGTAAGTAAAAGTGGCGGTTTCTTTATCGTAAAAATGTTGAATTTTCATAAGAATTTATTTTGAAAATATTTTTACTTTTTTGTTTTTAGGGGTTTGATTTTATTGGTTTTTTTTGTGGAGCAATTGGGTTTGGGCTAGAATTATTCTAGCCCAAACGCCTCAATTAAATTTAATTATTCCGCAGATTTGTTACGTTTTTTTTCAGTGCTTGACATTTTAGCGTCGCGCTCTTCATCTTTTACCGATTTTTTTGTTGATTTACTAACGCCAAGTTTGGCGCGAACTAAATCTTCAATTTCTTCAGCAATTTTTGGATTTTCTTTCAAATAAGCTTTAGTATTTTCTTTGCCTTGTCCGATTTTAGTGCCTTTGAAAGCATACCAAGAGCCAGATTTTTCAAGGATTTCAAACTTAACGCCCAAATCAATAATTTCGCCAATTCTAGAAACTCCTTCGCCATAAATTATTTCAAACTCCGCAGTTTTAAATGGTGGAGCGACTTTATTTTTTACAACTTTGACCTTAGTTTCATTGCCCAAAACTTCTTCTTGATCTTTGATTGCATTGCCACGACGAATATCAAGACGAACCGAAGCATAAAATTTTAAAGCATTTCCTCCAGTTGTAGTTTCAGGATTACCAAACATAACGCCAATTTTCATACGAATTTGGTTGATGAAAATTACTGTTGAATTGCTTTTAGAAACAGTTGAAGTTAATTTACGCAAAGCTTTGCTCATCAAACGCGCTTGTAAACCCATTTGATTGTCGGCCATGCCACCCTCAAGTTCAACTTGCGGAACCAATGCCGCCACTGAATCGATAACGATTAAATCAACCGCGCCCGAACGCACCAAAGTATCGGTAATTTCAAGAGCCGCTTCGCCATTATCAGGTTGCGAAATAATTAAATCATCGAGATTGATGTGTAAATTTTTAGCATAAGCGGGGTCGAAAGCATGTTCAGCGTCAACGAAAGCACAAGATAAACCCGCTCTTTGCGCTTCGGCGATCGCATGAAGTGTTAATGTAGTTTTTCCCGAACTTTCAGGTCCGTAAATTTCAATAATTCTGCCACGAGGATAACCGCCAACACCTAGAGCAACATCGAGAGCGAGTGATCCACTTGGGATAACTTCGATATCAAGTTGCGGGCGATCACCATATTTCATCGCCGAACCTTTACCAAATTGTTTGTCGATTTGTGATAATGCGGATTCGAGGGCTTTTTTGCGGTCGATATTTGTCATAATTTCTCCTAAAAGTTAGTTTATTTGTTGTGTTAAAATTTTTATTATTGTAAAAAATATTTTTCTAGAAAATTTTTATTTTTAACTATTTTTCAATATAAAAAATAGATATAAAAAATTTCAAAGTAAAAATAAATTTTACAATATTTTTTATTAAATATTTATAAAATTTACTAAGAAAAAATTATTTCTTTAATAAATTTAACATTGTTTCACCGAGTAGCGAAGGGCTTTCAGCCACAACGATACCTGCCGATTTCATCGCCTCGATTTTATCTTCGGCTCCACCTTTTCCGCCAGAAATAATCGCACCAGCGTGACCCATTCTGCGTCCTGGAGGTGCAGTTCTGCCAGCGATAAAGCCAACCATTGGTTTTTTACGACCTTTTTTAGCTTCGAGTCGTAAAAATTCCGCTGCTTCCTCTTCGTCAGTTCCGCCGATTTCGCCAATCATAATCATGGCTTGAGTTTCTTCGTCAGATAAAAACATATCGAGGCAATCGATAAAATTCGTGCCGTTAACTGGATCGCCACCAATACCGATGCAAGTAGTTTGACCAAGTCCAACTTTAGTGGTTTGGTGAACAGCTTCATAGGTTAAAGTGCCTGAACGTGAAACGATTCCGATTTTTCCACGTTTGTGAATATGACCGGGCATGATACCAATTTTGCATTCTCCCGGCGTAATAACTCCAGGGCAGTTTGGACCAACTAAGCGTGATTTTGAACCTTTCAAAGCCTTTTTAACTTTAACCATATCAAGCACAGGAATTCCTTCGGTGATGCAAATTATTAGTTCGATTTCAGCATCGATGGCTTCGATGATGGCATCAGCTGCAAATGCCGGTGGCACATAAATTACCGAAGCGTTGCAATCGGTTTTTTTACGAGCGTCGAAAACCGTGTCGAAAACTGGCAATTCAAGATGTTTGGTGCCACCTTTTCCCGGCGTAACTCCGCCAACCATTTTTGTTCCGTAAGCGATTGCTTGTTCGGAATGAAAAGTGCCTTGCGAACCCGTGAATCCTTGGCAAATAACTTTTGTATTTTTATTGATTAGAACTGACATTTTTTATTTTATTAATTTAAGAAAATTTAAAATTGTTAATCGTAATTTAGTTTTGCGAAGTATATTCTTTAACCGCTTTTACAATTTTTTCGGCGGCATCGCCTAAATCATTGGCGGCAATAATTGCCAAGCCTGATTTTGCCAGAATTTCTTTGCCCAAATCGACATTCGTTCCTTCAAGACGAACTACTAAAGGAACGCTCAAACTAACTTCTTTGGCGGCTTCGATAATGCCGTTAGCGATAATGTCGCAACGCATAATTCCACCAAAAATATTAACTAAAATTCCTTTTACGTTAGCGTCGGATAAAATAATTTTAAATGCTGCCGTAACTTTTTCACGAGTAGCGCCACCGCCAACATCGAGGAAGTTAGCTGGCGAAGAGCCATAAAGTTTGATGATGTCCATCGTAGCCATCGCCAAACCTGCGCCATTAACCATGCAACCGATTTGACCATCCATTTTAATGTAGCTCAATTCATATTTTGAAGCTTCAATTTCAAGAGCCTCTTCTTCATCAAGATCGCGAAGTGATTTGATGTCATCGTGACGATGTAAAGCATTATCGTCAAAATTAATTTTGGCATCGAGAGCGATAATATCGCCTTCGGCAGTTTCAACTAAAGGATTGATTTCAATTTGTGAAGCGTCTTTTGCGACGAAAGCTTCATAAAGTGAGAAAACTAATTTTGTAAATTTTTTCAAGGTTTCGCCTTTTAAACCTAAGCCATAACCTAGTTTACGCGCGTGGCAACCTTGAATTCCAGTAGCTGGATCGATGCTTACCGAAATAATTTTTTCTGGATGCTCAACGGCAACTTCTTCAATTTCAACGCCACCTTCGGTTGAAGCCATGAAAACTATAGTTTTAGTTTTGCGATCAACAACTGCCGAAAGATAATATTCTTTTTTAATGTTTGAACCGGCTTCGATGTAAAGTCTTTTGACTTGTTTGCCTTCAGGTCCAGTTTGATGCGTAACCAAAACTTTTCCAAGAATTTGTGAAGCTTTTTCTTTAACTTCTTCGATTGATTTAACGACTTTAACGCCACCCGCTTTACCGCGACCGCCAGCGTGAATTTGAGCCTTAACCACAAAAACTTTATGACCTGCGGACTCAAGTTGTTTTGCCGCTTCAATTGCTTCGGGAATTGAAAAAGCTGGATGACCTTCGGGAACTGCAACATTAAATTGTTTTAGCAATGCCTTTGCTTGATATTCGTGAATATTCATTTGATTTTGAATTTTAATTGGTAATAATTAAATTTAAGTTTACGCATTTTACAAATTGATTTTTAACTTGGCAATCAATTAATGAAAAATATCTTAGTCACTCGTTCCAAAAATCGTTCTAAGAAACTAAAAGAAGCCCTTGAGACCTTTGGTTATAAGGTTTTTATTGAACCACTTTTTTCGGTTAAAAAAAATTTTATTTCAAAAAATTTATTATTAGAAAATACTCAAGAAATTTCTAATATTTTAATTTCAAGCGCTAACGCAATTTACATTTTGAAAGAATTAAAAATATCAAAAGAAACGCCGATTTACGCCGTTGGATCAAGCACCGCTAATAAAATAAAAAAACTCGGTTACAAAAATATTTTTTATCCAAAAAAATCATCGGGCTTAGAGCTTTATAAAATTATAATTAAAAATCTTAAACCTCAAATTATCCATTATTTCCATGGCGAAAAAATTAGTTTTGATTTTAAAAAAAAGTTGCAAAAAAAAGGCTTTGAAGTAAAAAATTTTGAAGTTTATAAAACATCCGAAATAAAAAATTTTTCAAAAGAACTCAAGGAATTTAGCTTAAATAATAAATTTGATGAAATTTTAATTTTTTCACAAAATTCACTAGAAATTTTTAATAAAATATGTCAAAAATATAATCTTATTGAATATTTTAATTGGGCAAGCATAATATGTATAAGCAAAAAAATTGAAAAAAATGCTCAAAAAATTGGATTCAAAAAAACTCAAATTTTTCAAAAAAATCCTGTTTTAAATAAATTTTTATGACACAAGATAACAAAATTATTTCCGAATCAAAAACTGCTAGAACTCCTAAAAATAAAGGCTTTAGCAATGTTTTATTAAAATTATTTTTAGTGGTGGTTGTCACTTTTGTATGTTTGATGGTTTATAAAAACTTACAAATTAAGAGTGAAATTGCGATTAAAAAACCAATTTTAAATAAAAATGATCAGGGTAAAGAGGAATCAATTCTTGATATTTCAGATGAATATAAAAATGATCCCGAAAACGAAACCACAGTTCACGATTTAAACATTAGTGAAATTAAGGAAAGGGGTGCAGAATTTGTTTATCAACTCCTTATTAAAAATCAGGTTCAAATTGAAGATATAAATAATCAATTGCGTAATTTTAAAAGCGATTTTGTTAAGCTAAAAAGTCAAGAAAAACTTAATAAACTTGTGATAAATTATGTTGAATTGCGCGATAAATTATTTAGTGGCGAAGACTGTAAATCGCAAATTGAAAGCTATGACTTATTGTCAATTAGTGATGAATTTTTGCATAGTAAATTTTTGGTAATAAAAGAAAATTACGATCAATTTTTGACTCAAGAAAAATTAATGGCATCCTTTAAATTAATTGCCAACGAACTAATTATAAACAAAAATTATGATGAAAAAAATTCCAATTTAATTGATAAATTTCGTCATAATTTTAATAAATTAGTGGTAATTCGCAAAGTAAAAAATCTTGATCCAAATCAAATTGATGGCTTTATTAATCAAATTGAATTGGCACTTTCCAAAAAAAATTATCAAGAAGCTCTCGATAAAATACTCGCTCTTGATAAATCATATTTTAACATTGTACAAAAATTTCTTGAAGAGTTAAATGTTATGATTGAAACTCAAAATGCCGACAAAGAAATTATTAAATATTTAAAAAGCTTAACCTAGATTCTTATATTATGTTGACAATATTATGGTATATTTTTTTAGTTTTTATTTTAACCACTTCTCTCGTTTGGATCATTGAAAACAATGGCTCAATCGTTATAAATTGGCTTGGATATGAAGTTCAAACCGACATTCTAACTTCACTTCTAATATTTGCTTTTTTTCTTACTTTTGTTGCGTTAATTTCTTATTTTTTAACCAGATTATTAGCAATAAAATTTCCACAATTACTAAAATTATTATTTAAAAAAAGTTATACCAAAAAACTTGAACAAATTATAATTAATCATCATCGAGGTTTTGAAACCTTGTCGAAGCTTTTATTGGCAATGGAAGTCGATGATTTTGAAAATGCTAAAAAAATTCATAAAGATTTTTCAAAACAAATTAAATATAAAAATTTGAATAATTTTTTCGAAGCCAAATTTGCGGTCGAAAAAGGCGATTTTACTGCTTCGGAAGAATATTTTTCACAATATAAAGATAACCAACATGCTAAAATTTTATTACTAAAATCAAAATTAAAAATTGCCATAAAAAATCAAGAAGATCAAAAAGCAATTGCAATCGCTAAAGAAATTTTAGCTCTAAAAAAAGATAGTTTAAAAACCGCTCAAGAACTCTTAAAACTTTACCAAAAAAATGGCAATTGGCAATCGATTAAATCTTTAATCAAAGATTTTGGTGCGGATAAATTTGGAGATGAATTGCAAAAACGCGATCTCGTAATTTTAAATACTTCTCTCGCTCAAGAATCATTGAGAAACAAGAAATATCTTGGCGCCATCAAATATTCTAAAATGGCACTTTCCAACAATGAACAATTTTTACCAGCCAATCAAATCTTGATAAAAGCTTGGATAAAACTTGGTTTCAAATTTAAAGCGATTTCGATTATTAAAAATTTATGGAAAGAAAATCCGCACATTATTTTGGCTGAACTTTACGGCGCGATCTATCGAAAAGCTTCTTTGAAAAATCGTATTCATGCTATAAAAAAATTGGCAATTCTTAATTCGAACGTGACCGCCGGAAATATCGCCATTGCCCTTGTAGCTTATCGCGCTAGCTCTTTCCAAATCGCTAAAGAATTTTTAAATTTAGCAATTGTAAATGAAAAAACTCACAGTCTTTACAAACTTTTAGCCTACACCGAGAAGCGTTTGGGCAATAATGACGAATTTTTTAAAAATATCACAATTGCAAAAATGTTGCCGAAAGATAGTAACTACTCTTGCACAAATTGCGGACACAATTCTTCTAAATGGAGCGCTACCTGTGAGAAATGCTCATCTTACGATTCAATTCAATGGAATAATTAATTATGAAAAATCTCGAACAAATTATTGAAAATGCTTTTGAAAAACGCACAGAAATAAATTTTCAAACCAATGGAGAAATTCGCGATGCGGTTAATGAAATAATGAATAAACTCGATTGTGGAAATTTAAGAATTTGTCAAAAAATTAATAATTCTTGGCATGTAAATCAATGGTTAAAAAAAGCTATTTTGTTATCATTTCGCTTAAATGATAATTACATCACCGAACTAGATAAATCAAGTGGCGACGCCGTTAAATTTTTTGATAAAATTGCTCTTAAATTTGCAAATTGGAGCGAAAATGACTTTCGTCAAGCCGGCTTTCGTGCCCTCAATGGAGCGGTTGTTCGTTATTCAGCTTTTATCGCTAAAAATGTAGTTTTGATGCCATCTTTCGTAAATCTCGGAGCTTTTGTTGACGAAGGCACGATGGTTGACACCTGGGCAACTATTGGTTCTTGTGCTCAAATTGGAAAAAACTGTCACATTTCAGGCGGAGCTGGAATTGGAGGCGTTCTCGAGCCTCTTCAAGCCAATCCAGTTATTATTGAAGATAATTGTTTTATCGGCGCTAGAAGTGAAATTGCCGAGGGCGTTATCGTTGAAACTGGTTCGGTAATTTCAATGGGAGTTTATATCGGAAGTTCAACCAAAATTATTGACCGCGAAACCGGAGAAGTTTTTTATGGTCGAGTTCCCGCCTACTCAGTTGTAGTTCCGGGTAATGTTGCCACTTCGTCAAAAAGCGATAAAAATTTATCACTTTATTGTGCGGTGATAGTTAAAAAAGTCGATGAAAAAACGCGCTCCAAAACTTCTATTAACGAACTTTTGCGCGATTAATGTCGTTTGGAAATTTTTTTACCATTTTAATTTTTGTAACTATAAGTTTAGCAATTTTATTCTTTATAAAAACCCGCACCACGAGAGTAATAGCCTTAATCTCTTCGCATTTAACAATCATACTTCTTTTTAATATTTACCTAGAACATTTTGTTAATTTTAAAGAAATAGTTTTAGTAATTAGTATTTATTCGATGGTTATTTTATTTTTAATTTCCAACAACAAATCCTTCTTAATTGATTTAAAAGACGAGGAAAGTGCAACTAGCAAAAAAAATCTGATAAAATTTCACGGACCAATAGGAATTACAATACTTGGCACCACAATTTGCATTTTACTTATTGCAATAAGTATGCCTGAAATTAGTTCAATAATTCAGCAAAAAAAAATTGATCGCAAAAATGAATTATCGATCAACCCTTTGATATTGCCTTCACACCCCGCTCACATTGCCGTTAAAAAATTTTATTTGGGCAAAAAATTCAACGATAATAATTCTGATAATGTTGCCATCGCTTTGGAAAAAAATGAAAAAACGCGAGCCAAACTCAAAGACAAACTTTCAGATAATGTTATTTTAAAAAGAACATCGGATATTATTTTAATCATCGTCGCTTCTCTCACCGCTTTATTGATACTTTCTAATAAAAAAACTAACCAAACTTTATCGTGAATATTTATCAATTTTTTCGTCCATTAATTTTCAAAATCGAACCTGAAAAAGCTCATAATTTAGCGTTAAATTATTTAAAATTTTTGCCAAAATTTTCTGCGCTTTTGGCGACATCCAAAAATTATGAAAATTTAAATAATTCTTTATGGAATTTAAATTTTTCGAATCCGGTTGGAATGTCCGCCGGCTTTGATAAAAATGCCGAAATTATCAATTCACTTTTTAATTTTGGATTTGGATTTGTCGAGGCAGGAACTACAACGCCAATTGCTCAAACCGGCAATGAACAACCGCGAATTTTTCGTTTAATTGAAGATAATGCGATAATTAATCGTCTCGGTTTTAATAATTTAGGAGCTAATTATTTTTACGAAAATCTTTTAAAAACACACAAAACTTCATCACAAATAATTGGAGTTAATATTGGCAAAAATAAAGACACAATCGACGCTTGTTCCGATTATATTTTGCTTCTTGAAAAATTTTATAATCATGCCGATTATATAACTATCAACATTTCGTCGCCCAATACTAAAAATTTACGCGACCTTCAAAATGAAAATTTACTCAATGATTTTTTACAAAAAATCTCTCAATGTAAAAATAATTTACAAAAAATTTCACACAAAAATACGCCAATTTTATTAAAAATCGCCCCCGATCTTGGGTTCGATCAACAAAAAAATATCGCTAAAATCGTTATCGACAACAACATCGATGGAATCATAATTAGCAACACTACAATCGCCCGTGATTTAAATTTAAAAAGCTCTAAATCCCTTGAAATTGGTGGCTTAAGTGGCAAACCGCTTTTTGAAAAATCCAACGAAGTTTTGTGTAATTTTTATCGCTTAACCGACGGTAAAATTCCATTAATTGGCGTTGGTGGAATTTCTGACGCGCAAGATGCTTACACTAAAATTAAAAATGGCGCATCTTTAATTCAAATTTATTCGGCTTTTATTTATCAAGGTTTTGGATTGGTTGAAAAAATCAAAAAACAATTAAGTGAAAATTTAAAAAAAGACGGCTTTAAAAATATCTCTGAAGCGGTTGGCTGTAATGTTAAATAATATATTATCTACTTTATAAAAAATCTAAAAACCCAAAAAAAAACCCAAATCTTATCGCGAATACGGCGATTTACTCGCCGTGAAGGTTCTTCGCGTTAAAAAAATAGCCTAAACGGCTATTTTTAGCGAAGAACGGGATCATGAGCGAAGCGAAGCAATCCCCGTCGTGAATCTTTTTCGAAGAAAAAGATGAAACGTTTATCAACAAAAAAATTCCAAAAAAACCCAAATCTTATCGCGAATACGGCGATTTACTCGCCGTGAAGCGATTCAATTTTTTCCTAAATTTGCTTTAGCAAATTTAAATAGACCTTACTTTGCTTTAGCAAATTTAATGCGTAGCAGAAGTAATCGGTTGTAAAGTGAAATAATAATGTCTTT
>SYAR01000075.1 GCA_005787525.1 Rickettsiales bacterium | reverse complement strand
GCCTTTGGCTAATTCGTTTTTAGATTTTCCTTGTTGATAAACGTTTCATCTTTTTCTTCGAAAAAGATTCACGACGGGGATTGCGTCACTTCGTTCCTGATCCCGTTCTTCGCTAAAAATAGCCGTTTAGGCTATTTTTTTTACGCGAAGAACCTTGCAATTTTTTTTATATAAATCATATTAGGAAAATATAATATGATTTTGAAAAATGACAAACAAAAAAACATCAAAACAAAAGCAAAAATTAGCCAAAGAAATGTCGGTTATTCTCAAGAGAATAGCCAATCCAACGCGCTTGATGATTCTTTGTCAAATCGTTGAAAAAGAAAAAAATGTTTCGGAAATATTAGAGCATGTTGAAGTTTCGCAATCAGCTTTATCGCAACATTTAACGCTAATGAAAAAATATAAAATCATCAAAGATGAAAAATGCGGGAAATTTGTTTTCTATTCAATTAAAGATCAAAAAATTAAAAAAATTTTAGGATCTTTGAGTGAAATTTGTGGTAAAAAATTAATTAAAAAATAGGAGTTTTTTGAGTATTGATAGAATTATTATAGGCTTTGCAGGCTCTATGGTATTGATTGGAACGCTATTTGGTATGTTGGTAAATTCCAATTTTTATATTTAAGTTTGTTTATCGGATTCATGTTATTGCAATCTTCAATTACTAAATTTTGCCCGATGGCATGGATTGTAAAAAAACTCGGTGGTCAAAGTAAAAATTTTTTCTAAATGACAAATTTTCTTAGTGCAATAATTATTTTTTCTTGTTTGCTTAGTAATGTTGCGAGTGCTAAAACCGTGGCTTTGCAGGATGTTCTTCATGAAATTTTAAATAATTCTAATGTTAAAAAATCTGCCGAATATTCGTTAAAAGCTTCGGAAGGTGAAGTTTTGGAGGCTGATAAACATTGGCTTCCAACCCTTTATCTCGATTCGTCATTTTATAAAACTAACGATCCGACCAAAA
The DNA here is from genome assembly GCA_005787525.1 of Rickettsiales bacterium. Taxonomy (GTDB): domain Bacteria; phylum Pseudomonadota; class Alphaproteobacteria; order Rickettsiales; family UBA1997; genus CAILUF01. The sequence continues at coordinate 4,499 of SYAR01000075.1, read as the reverse complement.
ATTTTATCGGCAATTTATATCAAAGATCGATTCGTCAAAGTGATTTCGAGCAAAATGTTATCAACAAAACCGCCAATGGCACTTATTCAAAATCGGCGGTCGGCGTTAATTTGCCTCTTTACGAAGGTGGTGCGGGGATTGCCAATAGTGAGATCGCTAAAAATATGGTGGTGGCAAAAAAATATGATTTAAAGCAAGTTGAAATTAATCAATATGCTTACGCGACCGCTAATTACATAGCTTTAGTGAGTTTGCAAGAACAGAAAATTAGATTGAAAAAAATCGCCAAAAACATCGATGAAATTTTGAAAAAATATGCGTTGGGCAATAAAAAAAATCAAGTTGGCTATTCGGGATTGTTGATTTTGCAAGTCTCGGAAAATAAAACTAAAAGTTTTATTATTGACAATGAAGAAAAAACTAAGGCACTTTATGCGACCTTGAGAAAGTTGGGTTTTGCCAGTGAAATCGATTGGAGCGTTAACAATTTGCCCGTCAATGATTATCTCAATAAATATTTAAAATTTGAGTTGGAGTCGGATTCTTCTTTCAAAATTTCGGCGTTGAAAGCCAAGGTTGAAGCCGATAAAAATAAAGAAAAAATTGAGAATGGCAAAAACTTGCCGAAGCTTAATTTATTTGCCGAAAATTATGTTTTTAACGGCGATCGTTCGACGCAAAATGGTTATACCGCTGGGCTTAATTTGCGTTGGAATTTTTTTGATCCACTTAGTTATAATGCTGGCTCGATCGCTTCGAATAATAGCAATTCTTCGCGTTATGAATTTTTGGCGCAACAACAAAATGAGCGTGCTGAAATCGAATTTTTAAATTCACAAATTAACGCTTTAACTCAAGCGGTGAGGCTTGCGAGTAAGAATGATGAGTTGATGTTCAAAAATGTCGTGGTGTCGCAAGAGCTCTTCAAAAATGGCGCGATTGTCGCTTCGAATTTATCCGACGCCATCATGAAATATCTCGATAATTTTGTGTATTTCGCCAACGCCCAAATGCAATTGATAGATTTATATTCCAAAAAAGTTTCTAAACAAAAAATTGATATAAATCATGTCCTCAATCAATAAAAAATATGGAATGGTTGGATCGCTCTCAAACTACTTCCTCGTTAACTCCAAGCTTACTTTAATTATTATAATTGTAAGTATTTTGCTCGGTTTTTTTTCAGTATTTTTTATCGCTAAAGAAGAAGAGCCACAAATTGTGGTTCCGATGATTGATATTTCAACCGAGGCTACGGGGCTTACAGCCAAAGAGGTTGAGCGCGAGGTGACCGAGGTGATCGAAAGAGCGTTGAGGGGAATTTCGGGCGTTGAATATATTTATTCGCAAAGTGCCAAGCATCGAAGCTTTATCACTGTTCGCTTCAAGGTTAATCATTCGCTCGATAATAGTTTGCTTTCGATTCATCATAAATTGATGGATTTAAGAGGAAGTTTGCCCGCCAACGCTTCGCAATCGAAAATTGAATCCTATTCGATTGATGATGTGCCGTTTTTAATTTTAACTTTTTCGTCGACGCAAAAATCAAATTACGAATTACGTCAGGCGATCGCACCCTTAGCTAGAGAGCTTTCGAGCACCAAGGATTTAAATAAAATTGAATTGCTCGGCGGGCAAAAAAGAGTCATTCGCATTATTGCCGATAAGCAAAAATTATTGAAGAGCGGAGTCACGGTTTTGGCGGTCGAACAAGCGTTAAAAAGCAATCAAATAATTGTGCCAGCGGGAAAAAATTTGGGAAGCGAAACTTTGTTCGACATTGATGTCGGTGGAAGATTTAAAAATATCGAAGATGTCGAGAATGTTGCTCTGGGCTATTTCGCCGGTAGGGTTTTACGTGTTAAAGATGTTGCCAAAGTGGTTGACGGTGCCGAAGATTTGGTGCGAATTTCATCGATTTATAACAAAAATAGCGAAAAAAATGTTAGCGAAAATGCCGTGGCGATTTCATTTTCAAAGCGTAAAGCGGTCAATGCTGTTGAGCTTTCCAAGGAGATTATTTACCGCGTCGAAAATTTTATTCAAGATTCTCCACAAATTAAAATGAGCGTTATGCGGAATTACGGCGACAGCGCTAAAGAAAAATCCGACGAATTGATTTCACATTTAATCATTGCGACGATTTTGGTCTCGGTTTTGATTGCTTTATTTATGGGCTTGCGCTCTGCCATTGTAATCGCCATCGCCATTCCCGTCACTTTGGCATTGACGCTTTTTGCTTTTCATTTTTTGGATTATACTTTGAATCGCGTTACTTTATTTGCTTTGGTTTTTGCAATTGGAATTTTGGTCGATGACGCGATTGTCGTGGTTGAAAATATCGAAAGACATTTTAGTAAAGACGATGATTCCGATGTAAAAAATACTGTCATTAAAGCGGTTTCGGAAATTGGCGGATCAACAATTTTAGCGACTTTTGCGGTGATTTTGGCGATTTTGCCGATGAGTTTTGTGCAAGGTTTGATGGGTCCTTATATGAAGCCAATCCCAGTTGGCTCAAGCTTCGCCATGATTTTTTCGTTGTTGGTGGCGTTTATTGTAACGCCTTTTGTGGCAATGAAATTATTGAAAAAAAATCATCACAAAATTGATAAAAAAAAGATTTCATTTTTGGATAATTTATATAGCAAAATAATTCACATTTTGCTTGATTGCAAAAAATCTGCGATAAAATTTTTGGGCGTTATCGCCATGCTGTTGTTGGTTTCGATGAGTTTGGTTTATTTCAAAATCGTCAAAGTAAAAATGCTTCCATTTGATAATAAAACTGAATTTCAAATTACTTTAGATTATCAAACTTCGACAAGTTTACAAAAAAATCATGAGCTAACAAAGCTACTGGCGCAAGAGTTGATAACCAATCCCGAAATTTTAAAAGTGCAAATTTTTTCGGGCGAGCCGGCGCCGGTTTCATTTTCGGGCATGGTTAAACATAATTATTTGCGTCGCCAAGATTATATGAGCGACCTACAGATTGTTCTCACCAACAAAGATGATCGCAAAATTTCGAGCCACCAAATTATTGAAAATATTCGACCAATAATTAAAAAATTTGCCGATGAAAATCAAGCGATTGCCAAAGTTTTGGAAATCCCACCGGGGCCTCCAGTTCTAGGAACGATAGTTGCTGAAATTTACGCCAAAAATCAACAAGAAAGAGATAAAATTACCGCCGAAATTGTCGAAATTTTTAAAAACGAACCGAGCATTGTTGATCTCGATTCTTCGCTTAGAAAAACTCGACAAAGACAAGTTTACGAATTTGATTATGAGCGGGGAGGGGATTTGGCTATAAGTGCTAATCAAGTTGCTTTGAGTGGAAAATTACTTTTTTCTGAAAATAAAATTGGCTCTTTTGGCGACGTTTCAGGTCCCGAAGAAGTTGATATAAATTTTGTGTTTCCAAATGAAATTCGTGGCGACAAAGAGGCGCTTTCGACAATAAAAATTTCGGCTTTGCAATCAGGAAATATAAGTGCCGGCGATGTTTTACAAAATCCACAAATTGTTGATGCGGAAATTTTAAATCGTAAAAATTTAGTGCCGTTAAATTATGTCACCGCTGAATTGGCGGGCGATGAAGAAGCGCCAGTTTACGCGATTTCCAAGCTTCAAAAAAATATGCAAAATTACGATACAAGATTTATGAATCTTCCGTGGCAATTTGAAAATCCCGTCATCAAATGGGACGGCGAAATGTTCATTACGCTCGAAGTGTTTCGCGACCTCGGCATCGCCTTCATTTTTGCCATCATTGGCATTTACATTTTGATTGTAATTAAATTTAAAAGCTTCTCAGTGCCCATAATAATTATGGCGCCGATTCCGATTAGTTTGATTGGAATTTTTTTTGGTCACGCCATTTTGGATTCATATTTCACCGCCCCTTCGATGATTGGCTTCATGGCGGGATCCGGCATCATCGTTAGAAACTCAATCATTTTAATCGATTTTATTGAGCAACAAATCGCTCGCGGTTTTAAATTAAAAGAGGCGGTAATTTCCGCCGGAATTTTGCGTTTTCGCCCGATGTTATTAACGGCATCGGCGGTTATTTTTGGAAGCCTCGTTATGCTTTCGGATTCAATATTTAATGGCTTCGCCATTAGTTTAATCTTCGGCGAAATCGCCGCCACTTTATTGAGCAGATTCGTCATTCCAATTTTATATTTCTATTTGATTGGTAAAAGAAGAGAGAAGAGCATAATGGCTTCGAGTCTTGATTTATAAGGTTTTATAGCTTTTTAATTTAAAGCCATTAATGACAGCACTCAAAACACCGATAGCGGAATTTTTATAGAATTTATGCTCCACGAAATTCTGGTTACGCTAAAAAAAAGACAAGGCAAATTGGTAAATAATAATGACACTGTAAAAGGCACTGCAAAAGACACTGTAAATTTAATCAAAAAAAGGTTCCAGATTACCTTTAATTCTTTAGATTTTTTATTTTTAACAAAAAAATAACCCATCTAATC
>SYAR01000074.1 GCA_005787525.1 Rickettsiales bacterium | reverse complement strand
CGGCAACGATTGAATCAATTGCCTCCAGCACTAGAATTGAAGGTGTTCAATTAACTGATATTCAAGTCGAAACCCTTCTTTCTAAAGTCAAAAAATTCTTAAGAATTATAATCGCCTCGCGATCTCTGATATTCAAAGGCTTACTAAGGCTAATCGTAGCACTTTAAAAGCAAAATTACGCGATTTAGTTGAGATAAAAAAGATTAAAACTTTCGGCAAGGGCAGGGGTGTGGTTTATGAGATTTGTTAGAACATGTCTTCTTTAATATTTTTTTGAATCATTTTATTTTTATTTGCTAAAACAATAATTGAAATTTTATTTTTTATGACAAGAATCTAAGAGAGAAAATAATCTTAAAATCATCACACAAATAAACCAAAATAACCCATGACCATTTGTTATATAATCTTTTACACCGAGATTTGTTTTTTTAAAAATAAATATAAAATCTCAATGCTAAGTGAATTGTTAAAAAAATTTATCGAGAATTCTTCTTCGTCAAAAGAGCAGGGTGATTATTATGAAAAATTGATTATTTTATATCTAAAAAACGAGCCAAAATTTAAAGAACTATTCGAAGATGTAATGCCTTATTCAAAATGGGCTTCGTTGCGTCAATTAAATAGCAATGACACCGGTATTGATTTGGTTGCAACCACGCAAAATCCAAATGAAAATATCGCCATTCAGTGCAAGTTTTATAATGAAAATTATACCATTCAAAAATCCGATATTGATAGTTTTTTTACCGCTTCGGGAAAAAAATATTTTTCACATCGAATCCTTGTTGCCACCACCAATAAATTTTCCAAAAATGCTGAAGAATCTTTAGAAAATCAATCAATTCCAGTTCAAAAAATTGATTTATATGAATTGGAAAATAGCGTTATTGATTGGAGTGAATTTTTTAAGAAACAAGAAGTCAAAATTAAAACCAAAAAACAACCAAGATTGCATCAAGAAAATGCAATTAATGATGTTGAGGAGGGATTTAAAAATGCGAATAGAGGCAAACTTATCATGGCTTGCGGGACTGGCAAAACTTTTACCAGTTTAAAAATTGCAGAAAAAATTGTGGGAAAAAAAGGTAAGGTTTTATTTTTAGTTCCATCATTGTCTTTGCTTTCGCAAAGCCTCACCGAGTGGACGCAAGAATCCGCAATAAATTTACATTCTTTTGCAGTTTGTTCTGATTCCGAAATTGGTAAAAAAAAGAATGAAAATGATGATTATGTTTCAAATGTTATTCATGAATTAAAATATCCCGCAACCACTAATTCGAAGGCTTTAGCGGATAATTTTAATAAAAAAATAAATGACCAAACAATGAATGTTGTTTTTTCAACTTATCATTCAATTGATGTAATAAGCAAAGCCCAAAAAGAATATAATTTTCCTGAATTTGATTTGATAATTTGCGATGAAGCTCATCGCACTACGGGCGCTAGTTTTGAAGGTGAAGATGAATCTCATTTTGTTAAAGTTCACAATAATGATTTTATAAAATCCAAGAAAAGGCTATACATGACGGCAACGCCAAAGGTTTATGGTGCCGTCGCTAAAGCTCAATCAAGCCAAGAAAATATTGAACTTTATTCGATGGATGATGAAGAAAAATTTGGTAAAGTTTTTTATTCAATTAGTTTTTCGCAAAGTGTTAAACAAAAATTATTGGTTGATTATAAGGTCATCGTTCTTTCGGTTGATGAAAATTATATCAGCCAAAGGCTTGGTGATTTATTAAAAGACGAAAATAATCAACTTAATGTCGATGATGCCGCTAAAATTGTGGGCTGTTGGAAAGCCTTATCAAAACAAGGTTCGATTGAAGAAGATAGCGATGATTATCAGCCGATGAAAAAAGCGGTTGCCTTTGCCCAAATTATCGAGCCAACCAAAAAAACTAAAATTAAAAAAGTTGCTTCAAAAGAAATTGCTAGAATGTTTGAAAAAGTGGTTGAAGCCTTTAAAAAAGCCGAACTTAACGATTTAAATGATGAAGAAAAAACCAAACCTTCAAAACAATTAATTTGCCAAGCCAATCATATTGATGGCATGATGAATGCAACGCAAAAACAAGAAAAAATCAGTTGGCTCAAGCAACCAGAAGAGGATAATATTTGTAAAATTTTATCAAATGTGCGTTGTTTATCGGAAGGTGTCGATGTGCCATCGCTTGACGCCGTAATTTTTTTAACTCCAAAAAATTCGCAAATCGATGTCGTCCAATCCGTCGGGAGAGTTATGCGAAATTCGCCAAATAAAAAACTTGGTTATGTAATTTTGCCGATCGTTATTCCTTCGCATTTAAAGCCTCACGAAGCTTTAAATGATAATAAAAATTACGCTGTGGTGTGGCAAGTTTTGAACGCTTTGCGATCTCATGATGACAGCTTTGACTCCATGATTAACAAGGCTGAATTGATTGGTTTGGATAAAAATAAAATTGAAATAATTGAGATAACCGACAAGATCAAAAAAGTTAATAAAAAAAATAAATCAAATTCTGAAAATAATGTTTTTGTTAAATCCCGTTCAATCGTTAATAAGCTTGAAACGACTTCAAATGAAGGACATCAAACCGAACTTTTTGAAATTGAAGTTGGAGAGCTTGAAAAGGCTTTAACCGCTAAAATGGTGGAAAAATGCGGTAATCGTTTTTATTGGGAAAATTGGGCAAATGATATTGCCGAGATTGCCAATCGTCACATTAATCGCATTAAACAAATTTTAGAAAATCCTGAAAATACTAGTGAAATCAAGGCTTTTAATGAATTTTTAAACGAAATTCAAGATGATTTAAATGATTCAATCACTCGTGATGAAGCAATTGAAATGCTTGCTCAACATTTAATCACCAAGCCAGTATTTGAAGCACTTTTTGCCGATTATGAATTTGCTAAAAATAATCCGGTTTCAAAAGCCATGCAAAAAATCAATGACGAATTGAGTAAATATCATCTCGAGAAAGAAGCTAAGCATCTCGAGAGCTTTTATGAAAGCGTTAAAATGCGTGTTAAAGATCTTGAAAAAAATGATGTCGCTAGGCAAAAAATTATTGTCGAACTTTACGATAAATTTTTCAAAAATGCCTTTCCAAAAATGACCTCAAAGCTTGGAATCGTTTATACTCCCGTCGAAATTGTTGATTTTATAATCCATTCGGTAGCTGATATTTTAAAAACTGAATTTAATCAAGAATTTGGCGATAAAAATATTCACATTCTTGATCCATTCACCGGCACAGGAACCTTTATCACAAGGCTTTTGCAAAGCGGT
>SYAR01000073.1 GCA_005787525.1 Rickettsiales bacterium | reverse complement strand
TTAGTTTTTCTTTTAACTCTTTCCTCCTCTTTGCATCTAGCTTTTTCTTCGGCTATTTTTAATTGCTCTGCATCTTTTTTAATTTTTTTTTCTTTAGCTTCTTTAATTTTAATTTTATCTTCTAAAATAGCATTAATTTGCGATATAAATTTATTTTTTATTGAGAAAAATTGTGAAGAATGTTTGTCTTTTAATTCCTCAATTCTTTCAAAGTGATTCTTTTGATTTTGTTTTAATACAAAAAAATTCGGCAAAACTCCGATTAACTTATTAATTGAATAATAAAGCTCTTCTTCCTCTTTTAAAATTGTAACATCTTGATGTTCTATATGTTTTTCAATTTTTTTATATAAAAAATCAATAATTTTTGAATCATTGAGGTAACTCAAAAAACCTAAATGATTTAAAATATTTTCAATCTCGTGCGGTTGTTTTTTTGAAAAAAAATCTTCTTTAGAAATTTTTGTAAAAATATTTTCTATAGCGGATGGATCTGGCTCTAAAGCTTTTAACTGATCGTGATATGAGTCGCTAATTTTTTTTATATAATTTAGTGATTTTAAATATATTTCTCTCAAATTTGGAAGCCTTTCAAGCCTAGGCAAACGCTCTAATTCATTCTTAAATTTTCCTAATTTTAACAATGCTTTATCTTTAAAATATTTAAATTCCTCATCATCTTTTTCTAAATCAAAATAATTACCAAGTTCAACTTCCAAAGATTTATTTTCTTCCAACTCTTTGTTTAGATTGGCTCCTTGAGAAATTAAATCGATAAAAATTTTAAATTTAATTTCAATTGAATTATTTTTCTTTTTTGTAAACAATAAATGAAAAATATTTTTTGGACTGGAATTCTGAAAAAATAAATAATCACAAGCATCTTCAAAGGATTTGATATCACTCTCTGATGATGCATAATAAAATCTAAATTGGGGATCCCTCATACCGCTAATATATAATATTTATTATTTTTAAATAAATATATGATATATTGTATCAAATTATATTTAGCAAAATCTATCTTTTTTTAATAACTTTTTAAGATTTGTAAAAATTTATAATTTTCCAATTAAATATATTGCTGAAGCGAAGAAGTGAAAGTATAATGCTCCAAAAAATTTGGTCTAGTTTTTGGGGCATTATACTCAAGCTCATCTGCCTTTCTCTAAAACCAATTCCTCAAATCTTGAACTCGAATCGGATCTAAGCTGAATTCCAGATCCAGTTCCACTGTCTTGTCTCGAAGAAGATTCAGCATCTTTATATTTTTTTGCAAGTTTTTCAATTTCTTTAATTTCTTTTGGATATCTTTCCGCTAATAAATTTTTAATCTTAGGTTTATATTTTTCATAATTGCTAGCGATTTTTTCTCGTTGTTCTGCAGATTCGGGGAAGCGAGCTTTATTATCGCCTTTAGTTATCATTTCTAATATCTTAAAACTATTTTCCGAATCTGAAGAAACAAGAGTTGGATTTAAAGAATTAGAAGTTGCTTTCTCCAAAGCCAATTCAAAAAGCGAATACTCTTTTATTGCTCCTGTGCTAGAATTTTCTTTTGTTATTAGAGTATTAAGATTTGAATAGGGAATTAAATATTTTACTGCATTTAAATTTATTTTATTAATAGCCAGATATAAAGGAGTAACTCCATGAACTTCACCTTTCTTAATTTTAGTTGTAAAATCTCGATATTGAATATCGCATGGTAAATCAAGATTTGGAACAGTTTTTTCCACTTTTTTCAAGCCAGCTAGCAAAACAAAGGTAACCGTTAAGAATTCTTTGCTTTTTTCGTTATCATATTCAACTAGTCGATGCAAAAAAGTTTTTTTCGAATTAGTTTCATCTCCTTCATCTTCAATATATCTAAAACTAATAATTTTTGTTGGATCTTTTGAAATTAGAGATTTAAAGCCCTTCGAATCATTATCCCTAAAACATTTCCAAACATCACTAAAATGTTTTTCTTGTGTTTTTTTAATTTCAGCCAACGCATTATCAATTTTAATCTGATCTTCTGGACTTTCTTGAAGCTTTAATCGTTGAATTTCAATTTCACTTTCGGGCAATAGTTTCGCACCGCCATTTACTAATTTAATGAATTCAAAAAATTCGGTTTCATTGTTATAGTTTTTTAAAGCTTTGATTAAAATTTTAAATTTCATTGCTTGAAATTCGGCATCATCTTTATAGATCAAATCAATGCTTTTACTATAAATCAAACTCGCAACACTATAATGATTATACTCAACGGCATGCTCTAAAATTGTTTTGTCATTATTTTGTGCCGTTAAAAGCTCTATTTTTTTATCTTCGCTTAAAAAATTAAATAAAATCTCTAAGGATTTATTTATCTTATCTTCATCTATTAAATTTTCTTTTAAAATAGAAATTTGAAAGGAAAACAGAATTAAGGATGAATCATCTTTATAAATTTGTTTATAAAACTCTTCCAAAAAATCAAATTTATTATTTAATAAAGCTATAAACATTAAATTTGGTAAGTTACAATCCTGATCTTTTTTTTCAATTATAGCTTTAACAATTTCTAAATTACCTTCAAACGAAGCATGTTGGAGAGGAGTGATGTTATCATTCGTTGCTAAATCGGGATCTGCATTGGCTTTAAGTAAGGCTTTAACGATATCTAAATTACCATTGTGGATGGCTAAATGAAGAGAAGTTCTGCCATCATTCGTTGGTAAATCGGGATTTGCCTTGGCTTCAATCAAGACTTTAAGGATATCTAAATTACCATTTTGGGCGGCTAAATGAAGATGAGTAAAGCCATCATTCGTTGCTAAATCGAGATTTGCATTAGCTTTAAGCAAGGCTTTAACGATATCTAAATTACCATTTTGGGCGGCTAAATGAAGAGAAGTGGCGCCATCAATCCTTGCTAAATTGGGATTTACCTTGGCTTCAAGTAAGGCTTCAACAACACCCAAATTATCATATTGGACGGCTAATTGAAGAGGAGTGGCACCATCAATACTTGCTAAATTGGGATTTGCCTTGGCTTCAAGTAAGGCTTTAACGATATCTAAATTACCATTTTGGGCGGCTAAATGAAGAGAAGTGGCGCCATCAATCCTTGCTAAATTGGGATTTGCCTTGGCTTCAAGTAAGGCTTTAAGGATATCCAAATTACCATGTTCAACGGCTAAACGAAGAGGGGTGATGCCATCATTCATTGCTAAATTGGGATCTGCATTGGCTTCAAGCAAGGCTTTAACGATATCTAAATTACCAATTTGAATGGTTAAATGAAGAGGGGCGATGTTATCATTCATTACTAAGTTGGGATTTGCACCGGCTTCAAGCAAGGCTTTGACGACACCCAAATTACCATTTTTAAGGACTAAATGAAGAGGGGTGTAGCCATTATCATGCGTTGCTAAATTGGGATTTGCATCGGCCCTAAGCAAGAGTTTGACGATACCCAAATTACCACTTAGGGCAGCCAAATTAAGAGGGGTCATTTTGTTATCGATTAGCGAATTTATATTAGCTTTTTTTTCAATAAGCCTTTTGACTTCGTTAATATTATTTTTAGAAATTGCATCAAATAAAGGATTTTTTTCTTCTCTAGCTTGATTAGGTGAACGCATAATATTTATATTTTTTTAATAATGAATAATTAATAAAATTAAATTTATTATAAAAATATCTTAAATAATATCGTTATAAAAAAATAATTATTATTTTTTATTACTTAAAATATTATTTTGAAAAAAATGTCAAGTCTATTTTTCTAATATTTTCCGCATTTTTTTTATAACCTTATCGAGACCTTCAAAAATCGCTTCGCCAATCATAAAATGTCCGATATTTAATTCATAAATTTGGGGAATTTTGGCAATTTTTTTGGCGGTTTGATAATTTAAACCGTGACCGGCGTGACACTCTAAACCCAAGTCAGAAGCGTATTCAACGCATTTCTTTATTTTTTGAAATTCACGATTTTGCTCGACGCCAACTAAATTACAAAATTCACCCGTATGAATTTCAATAATATCGGCTTGAAGTTTTTTCGCCATGTCGATTTGCTTAAAATCGGCGTCGATAAAAAGCGAAACACGAATTTTATGTTGGCGAATTTTTTTAATAATTTTTGCTAAATTTTGTTGATTTTTGATTAAATCAAGACCGCCTTCGGTGGTAATTTCTTGACGTTTTTCGGGAACGATGCAAACCGCATGGGGCTTGGTTTTAATGGCGATTTTTAGCATTTCCTCAGTGGCGGCCATCTCCAAATTTATCGGTAATTTTATATGTTTTTTCAAACGCAATAAATCCTCATCGCGAATGTGGCGACGATCTTCACGTAAGTGAATGGTGATGCCATCCGCTCCATTTTTTTGTGCTAAAATTGCGCCGTCAATTGGATCGGGATGGCTTCCGCCACGAGCATTGCGAATGGTTGCGATGTGATCGATATTAACGCCGAGACGAATTTTATTGGGTAATTTCGTTAATTTTTTTGATGAATTATTTTTTATTTTTTTCATAAATTACTAAAAAAGTTAAATAAAATAAACAGCCGAAACAAATTGTAATTGGAAAACCCTGAGCTCCAAAATAATTAATCATAAAACCACAAATTAAGCTTCCAAATAAGGCTCCGCAGGTGCCAATAAATTGGAAAGTTGAATTGGCGGGAATCAAATCTTTCTCCTCGTAATCTTCATTGATCATTTTAAAAACTGAAACATAAATGCAAGCAATAAATAAGCCAAATATAAAGAAAAGTATAATCAAAAAATAAAATGATTTTTGATAAAGACTTACCAATAAAAAAGTATAAAGACAACCCAAATATCCAATATTAATTAATTTTTTGGCGGGGATTTTTTTAAGCATAAAACCGACAAAAATATCAAAAAATCCACTTGCCATGTAAGCAGTAATGAGTAAGCCTGAATTCTCATTGCTAAAACCAATTCCCGTGCCAAAAACCACGGTTAAACTTAGCATGGAATATGTGGTAAAATCGAGAAAAAAACGACTAAAAAAACTATTCGGACTTTTCTTAAAAAATTCTATCACTGAAATTCTTTCGGAATTTATTTGCGGTTTTAATTCTTTTTTTAAGGGATTAAGACAAAATGAACAACCAAGAACCATCAATGCCGAAATGGCAAAACTTAAATAATTTTCCGCTCCAAAAATTTTTACAATGATTGGTCCAAAGGCAAGTCCGGCCGAAATCAAAGCGCTAAAAATTCCGATTCCGAGCCCCCTTTCTTCGTCGCTTAAAAGTAAATTGAGCCATGATAATCGACAAATGGCGAAGATGAGCCAACAACAACCGAGAATAAAAACTAATATAAGCCACCACCAAAAACTCGAGTAAAAATAAATTATTAAAACAATCGATGCGTAAAGGATTGAAGCTATTCTTAACGATAAGACAATCCCAAACTTCTTAACAAATTTACTTAAAAAAAATGACATAAAAGCTACTCCGCAAACTTCAATCGAAAATGCAATTCCAATTTGCGACGGAGTTATTTTATGAAGTTTTAAAATCGACGGAAATATTACTAAATTAATTCCAACCGCGGTGGCGAATAGAAAAAAACTTAAATATAAAAATTTAATCTGACGAATGAAGAGTAGATTTGTAAAACTTTTGAACATTTGCTTACTTGTGATTTTATAATAAATATTTAGAATTTGAAAAAGTGATTTTTAATTTATTTAATCGAGTTTATTTTAGAAAATTTTCTTTTACAAAATAAATCTACTATATTTTTATTGAATGACCGACTCATTGAAATCAAACACTCCGCTTCTCGATAAAATTAATTTACCGGCGGATTTAAAAAAATATTCTCTTAGCGAGATCAAGCAAATTGCCGATGAATTGCGATGCGAAACAATTGCCACGGTGGCGAAAACCGGTGGACATTTGGGTGCGGGGCTTGGTGTTGTTGAGATTACATGTGCTGTTCATTATGTTTTCGATACTCCTCACGATAAGTTAATTTGGGACGTTGGCCATCAAGCTTATCCGCATAAAATTTTAACGGGACGACGTGATAAAATGCACACAATTCGTAAGCCCGAGGGCTTGGCTGGCTTTACGCGTAGAGCTGAAAGTGAATTTGATCCATTCGGCGCCGGACATAGTTCGACATCAATTTCGGCGGGTCTTGGTATTGCTGTTGCCAAAAAATTTAAACAAGAAAAATCACATGTAATTGCGGTGATTGGTGACGGCGCAATGTCGGCGGGAATGGCGTTCGAAGCCATGAATAATGCGGGTGCACTTGAAGAAGAATATTTTCACGATAATCGTTTAATCGTAATTTTGAACGATAATGATATGTCGATTGCTCCGCCGACGGGAGCGATGTCGCATTATTTTTCACGCTTAGCTTCATCAAAATCTTATTTAAAAATTCGTGATTTTTCCAAAAAAGTTGTGCATAAATTGCCCGAAGCGGTTGGCAAATATCCACGAAAATTTGAAAAATCCATCAAGGATTGGTGGATGGGAGGCAATATTTTTGAAGAGCTCGGCTTTTATTATATTGGTCCAATTGATGGGCATAATCTTGATATTTTGGTGCCGATTTTGCAAAATATTCGCAACGATAAATCTTCCGATCCGATTCTAATTCATTGCGTCACCGAGAAGGGTCGAGGCTTCGTCGAAACTATGCAAAGTTCAGATAAGCTTCACGCGGTTTCAAGCTTCGATCCCAAGACTGGAGTGCAACAAAAGGCTGTTTCAAACTTTCCAACTTTTTCCAAAATTTTTGGAACGCGTTTGAGTGAATTAGCCAAAAAAGATGAAAAAATTTTGGCGATTACCGCCGCAATGCCCAGTGGGACAGGGCTCGATATTTTTGCTAAAAATCACGCTAATAAAATTTTTGATGTCGGTATCGCCGAACAGCACGCCGTCACATTTTCCGCGGGACTTGCCACCGAAGGTTTAAAACCATTTTGTGCCATTTACTCAACTTTTTTACAAAGAGCTTATGATCAAGTAATTCACGATGTCGCTTTACAAAAATTACCCGTCCGTTTTGCGATTGATCGCGCTGGTTTTGTTGGGGCTGACGGTCCAACTCATGCTGGTTCGTTCGATATTGCTTATTTAATTAATTTGCCCGATTTTGTAATTATGGCGCCATCAAATGGACAAGAATTAGTTAAGGCAATTAACACCGCCAGCGTAATAAATGATCGCCCGAGCGCTTTTCGTTTTCCGCGTGCCGAAGCCTCGGAAGAAATTAATTTTGAAGATAATGAAATGTTTGAAATCGGCAAAGCCCGAATCGTTCAAAAAGGCGAGAGGGTAGCGATTATGGCACTTGGAACCATCATTGAAAATGTGCTCGAAGCTTCAAAAATTATCAAAGAAAAATATGATTTTGAAATAACAATTATTGATGCAAGATTTGCCAAGCCTTTTGATGAAAATTTAGTAATCGAAACGGTAAAAAATCATCAAATTTTTATTACGATTGAAGAAGGTGCCGTCGGCGGATTTGGCAGTTTGGTCGGCAATTTTTTACAAAATAAATCACTTCTCGATGACGGAAAATGCAAATTCCGCTCCATTTTTATGGCCGATAAATTCATCGAACAAAATGACATCAAAACCATGCGAAGCCTTTCAGGAATTGGCGTCGATGATATTTTAAATTTAATTAATAAATTGTTATAAAATACTAAAATAATTTTTTTTATTTTAGTATAAATTAAAACTTATATTTACCGAATCTTTATTAACTGCTGTATATGAAGTGGAATTTTCATCTGATGAAAAAAGAAATTAAGAGAGGAATTAATTTATGTTCTAGTCTTAAAGATTTAGATAAAACGGTATCAATTTATATTTTAAAAATAGAAAAAATTCCAATGGCTAATGCTGAAGGCACTAAAATGGTCGCTAAATTTACTGATGGGTGTTTCAAATCAATCTAATTGGATGAAAGATCGAAAAAGCATATTAGATAAATTAGATTAATGAATGCGTTCTATGTTTATATATAAAATTAAAAGAAGAAAAAAATATTTAGAGGAATTATCTGAAAAATTTTCAGAAGGAGAAAAAAAATTGATCAAAGCATTCCAGTCGAAGAAATAAATAGAATTATTGGTCTTTGTAATATTGAAAAGGAATCAGATTTTAGAGAAAAATTTCCGAATGTAAGAAAAGATATTAAATTTTTATAATTACCCGCAGATATTAATAAATTAAAATGTGTTTGCAAAGGGGGCTGGCACATTTTTAATTTACGTAGTGCGTAAGATTTTTTGATAATTTTGCCAGTTTGGCATAAATTTATTCATCAAATTATAAAATTTTTTGCCGTGATTTTGTTCAAAAAAATGTAAAAATTCGTGAAGCAAAACATATTCGATACAATTAATTGAATAATGAATTAAATTCAAACTTATCCAAATATTTTTTTGCCTTGCATTACAACTCCCATAACGTGTCCGCATTTTTTTAATTCCAACAAAATTGGCTTCGATTTGTAAAATTTTTTGCCATTTTTTTGCTAATTCTTGTAAAATTTCTTGTAAATTTTGGCGATAAAATTTTTCAAATAATTTTATTTTTTGGATTTTAGTTAAGTCTTTAACAGAATCTAAAATAATTTGGTTGCAACAGCTATTTTGTTGTGATTCGGGGTAATCAAAAAGATTAAGTTGAGAATTTTCTTGATAAGTTTTGCTTATTAAATTTTGATTTTTAATAAGTTTTATTTGTGGTTTTTTTGAAGCTTGAATTATTTTGATTTGATAAATTTCTCCTAAAAATTTAATATTATCCGACTCGACATATTCAATATCTAAAGACTTTTTTTTGTGATGAATTTTTTGTTGATTATTTTTTAACCAAGGTAATTTTTCGGTGATAAAATTTACAATAAAATTTTCAGAAATATTCAGCGGAGCACATAAAATTATTTCACCATTTTTATTGCTAATTTTCAAATAAAGTCTTTTTATTTTTTTGCGTTGGATATTGACTTCTAAGCCTTGAAAATTAAGGGTCTGGGAATGGTATATCTTTCTTTTAAATTTACTTTTTGTCAAGATTAAGGAATTATATTTGTCATGCTAAAGCAATGACGGGAATTATATTTGTCATGCTAAAGCAATGACGGGAATTATATTTTAAAAAAATATTTTATTATATTCAATTTAAAAATAGGACTATAATTTTAATATTAAACTCAAAACACCAATACCCGCCGTCATTATAATCCCCATTTTGATGGTTAGATTAAGACTTAGATTTTTTGTTTCAGCGTAAAATTCTTTTTTGGTGACAAAATTTTCCATTTCCCTTTTAACTCCATCGATTTCTTTTTTAACTCCATCAATTTCTTTTTTAACTCCATCTATTTCATATTTAACTCCATCAATTTCTTTTTTAATTTCACCTTCAAATCGAGAAAACTCTTTTTTTGTAAGCAAATTCTCAAATTGATTAAGATGAAGATTGAAAAGCGTTGATGCTAGCTCCTCGGCGACCTCTTGAGTCATGCCGACATTTTGCATTTTTTTGGAAAAAGCGAGGGTGTTGAACATATTATTTTCAACCAATAGCGTGTTTAGCATAGTTAAGTTTTTTTAATGGTGATTATTAATATTATAATAAAAAAATTATTTTGTATAAATATTATATTTAATAAATTTCTTGTCAACTCTAAATTTATTTTTGATTTTTGATGGTTATGATTTAACGGGATTAGGAGCCAAAGGCGACGCAATCCCCGTCGTGAATCTTTTTCGAAGAAAAAGATGAAACGTTGTGAAAAAATTTTATATAACTCATTAGTCTCTAAAAAATAACGCGTCCAATCTTAAATCAGGCGAATGAATTTGAAGGCGAGTCTGCGTAAGCCTAGTTAATCTAGGCGCGCAAAGACGAGACCTAATAAATTCATTCGCATCATTTAAGAGTGGACGTGTTATTGCATCATTTAAGAGTGGGCGTGTTATTGCATCATTTAAGAGTGGAAGATGGTATTTTACTCGTCTTCTTGAGAAATATCAAAGTCAATCGGAATTTTCTTCTCCGATTTCAAGCCCAATCCCCGCAAAGATTCAGCTTGCCACAACAAATTACCCTTCCCTTCTTTCATTTGATTTAAAGCATTGTCGAAGGCTTTTTGTGAATCATTTAATTTGCGTCCGATTTCTAAAATTGATTCGGTAAAACTCACAAATTTATTATAAAGTTTTTCGCCACGATTGACGATCGCCATGGCGTTTTTGCTTTGCATTTCACGCTTCCACAAATCATCAATTATTTTTAAACAAGCGATTAAATTGGTTGGGCTCATTATTAAAATTCGTTTGGAATAAGCGTAAGACCAAAGATCTTTATCAGCCTGAATAGCCAAGATATAAGCGGGTTCGACCGGCATAAACATCATAGTAAAATCAAGAGATTTTTCCAAATCATCATAATTTTTACTACTCAAATTATCGACATGAGCATAAACCGCTTTGATATGTTCTTCGAGATATTTTTGCGACTCTTCGTCATTTTTACTTTCGCAAAATTTATTATAAGCCACCAATGAAACCTTGGAATCAGCTATGATTAAACGATTATCGGGCAAGTGAATTTGAAAATCGGGACGTAAATTTTGCCCCTCTTCATTATTAAAAGATTTCTCTTTGAAATAATGAACATCGCGTTGCAAACCTGAATGTTGTAAGATGGTTTCGAGAATCATCTCGCCCCAATTGCCTTGTTTTTTCGAGCTTCCCTTTAAGGCACTTGCTAAATTATTGGCCTCGTTACTTATTTTGTTAGTTTGAACTAATAAATTTTTAATTTGCTCTTGAAGTTCGACTCTTTGTTTTAAATCTTTATCGTAAGTATCAGAAACTTGTTTTTTAAAATTATTGATATTTTGACCTAGAGGCTCAAGGATTAAATTAATATTCTTTTTATTAATTTCGGTAAATTTTTCAGACTTTTCTTGCAGAATTTTATTAGCAATATTTTCAAAATTTTGGCGAGATATTTTGTGTAATTCTTCGATTTCTTTTTTATGATTTTCGAGTTTTTCTTTTAAAAATTTTACCTCAGAATGACAATTTAAATTTTCACGTAAATAATTTTTATTTTCTTCGATAGTTTTTTGAACTTTTTCTTCAAAATCGGTAAATTTTTTCTCAGATTTTTCTAAGTTTTTTTCTAAATCTTCGTAATGAGCTTGTAGCTCCGAATTCTTTTTTTCCAATTCATCTTTTTTATATGAAGTTTCACGCAAAAGACTTTCATATTTTTGTGATTCGTGGTTTTTATTGTCAAATTTTGCTTGTGCAACCGCTATATTACTTGCTAAATCGGCATTTTGTTGCTTGAGATTTTCAAAACGAGTATGCGCCACATGATTTTGACGAAAAATATACGCCAAGGCACTGATTAGTAAAAAATTTACAAATAAAGATAGAATAAGAATCATAAATTACATATTTTTAAAGCTAGCGCGAAAATAAGAGTAGCCGGTAATTATTGTCAAAATTGCTGCCGAAGAAAATAAAATTTTTGCCAAAACTCCAATTACTGAAATCAACAAATATTTTACATCAACTTCAATATAACCACCAAACCATTGATAAAGAACATAAGCTGAACCGTTGTCTCCCAACAGTAAACCTCCTATTCCAAACATTTGAACCGCAGTTTTATATTTTGCCAAAGTACTTACAGGTACACGAACATTTACTTCCGCTAAAAATTCACGAAGTCCTGAAACTAGAACTTCACGACAGATTATAATTAGTCCCGGAAATAAAATCCACGGATTTAATGGATTAAATTTTATTAACATAACAATGGCAACTATTACTAAAAGTTTATCGGCGATCGGATCGAGACATTTACCAAAATTTGATTGAGCTTTCATTGAGCGGGCAAAATAGCCGTCGAAATAATCTGTGATTGCCGCCACTCCAAATAAAAAAGCGGTAATAACATTTGATAGCATTCCCGGAATATAAAAAGCCAAAACCAACAGAGGGATGATGAATATTCTAAGTGCGGTGAGAAAATTTGGAAGCTGTTTCATTAAAAAAATTGTTAATTATATTATTTATTTAAACATTTTTATCTCAAAAAATAAAAATATCAATTATTTAATTATATAAAAACTTTTAAAAAATTAAATTTATTGAGAATTTTTATTATTAATTACTTTTTCGATTTTCATTTTTGCCTCTTCCAACCTTGAAGCGCAATGTTCTTTTAGAGAATTGCCTTCTTCGTAAAGCTCGATCATTTGATCAAGATTTATTTTTTGCGATGAAAGAATTTGCGAAATCTCCTCGAGCCTTGCCATTGAATCTTCGAATGACATTTTATTAATTTTTTTTACGACAGTTTTTTCAGAAATATTACTCATAAAATATATTTTTAATCTTGATTTTTTTCTTCAAATAAAGGCAATTCAACACCAATTTTATCGGTTAATCGAATTGGATATTTATCGGAAAAACACGCATCGCAATATTGCGGATTTTCATTATTTCTATTAGTGTTGGCAATGGCTTTGTAAAGACCATCGATCGATAAATACCCCAAATAATCGGCGCCAATCATTTGACGAATTTCTTCAACCGATAAATGCGAAGCGATTAAATCTTTTTTATCTGGAGTATCGACTCCGTAAAAACATGGAGAAATCGTTGGCGGTGAAGCGATTAGCATAAAAATTTCTTTGGCTCCGGCATCACGAATTAATTGCACAATTTTTTTGGAGGTGGTGCCACGAACGATGCTATCATCGATTAAAATCACCCTCTTTCCCTTTATAGCTGTAAGATTGGCGTTGTGTTTTAATTTTACGCCAAAATGACGAATGCGATCTGTCGGCTCGATAAAAGTGCGTCCGACATAATGATTACGAATTATTCCAAGCTCAAAAGGAATTTGCGATTGCGACGCAAAACCAATCGCCGCCGCAACTCCCGAATCAGGAACGGGAACAACGACATCGGCTTCAATTTTGATTTCTTTGGCAAGTTGAACGCCGATATTCTTACGCATATCATAAACACTCTTACCCTCAACGACGCTGTCGGGACGTGCAAAATATACATATTCGAAAATACAAAATTTTGGTAATTTTGTTTCAAAAGGTTTTAAAGATTTAACGCCATTTTGATTGATGATAATCATTTCGCCATTTTCAATATCACGCTCAAATGTGGCGCCGATAATATCGAAAGCACAGGTTTCAGAAGCGACGACATATGAATCGCCAAGGCGCGCCAAGCTTAGAGGGCGAACGCCGTTTGGATCACGCAAAGCAATTACCCCATCCTTGTGAATTATAACCAAAGAAAACGCACCTTCAATTTGCGAAGTGGCATCGATTATTTTTTCTTCCAAAGAATTTTTTTGACTTCGCGCAATTAAATGAATTATAACTTCGGTATCCATCGTCGATTGAAAAATCGCTCCATGATTAATAAGTTTTTTACGCAAAGTTAAAGCGTTAGTTAAATTGCCATTATGCGCCAGCGCTAGAAAACCATGACTTAGTTCGGCATAAATTGGTTGATAATTACGCGCATTTTTTTTGCCCGCGGTGGAATAACGAACATGACCAATCGCCGAATCGCCTTCAAGTTTTTTTAAAATTTTTTGCGAAGTAAAATTATCAGCAACCAAACCATCGGCAAAATGAAAATTGGCAATCTCGCCTTTCATGGCAACGATTCCCGCCGCTTCTTGACCTCGATGTTGCAGGGCGTGCAATCCAAGAGCGGTATTGATGGAGGCGTCTTGCGAGCCATAAATTGCAAAAACACCGCATTCTTCGTGGAGCTCATCAAACATAAATATTTAAAAAAAAATTAATTGGCATTATTGAAGTTGATCATAATTATTTCGCGACATGAGATATTTGTAAACAATCATGTTTTCAATAATTCTTTGCACATAATTACGCGTTTCAGAATAAGTTATTAACTCAATCCAATCAACTATTTTATTATAATCTTTTTCGAGTCGTGGATCATAAAATTCATTGATCCAACGTTTAGTTGCATTTGGACCCGCATTGTAAGAGGCAATTGCCAACATTTCCGAGCCATTAAATTCATCGATTAATTTTTTAATATAAAAAGAACCAAGTCGAACATTATATTGAATATCTTGAGTTAATTTTTTTTGATCATATTTTACACCCAATTCTTTGGCAACTAATTTTGCCGTTCCCGGCATTAATTGCATAAAGCCCAACGCTCCAACGTGACTTACTGCCATTTGAGCGAAACCGCTTTCTTGTTTAATAATCGCATGAACCAATGGAGCAAATTCATCATTCATAACCTCTTTAACAATTTGAAATTTTTCACGCACAAAAAACACATTTTTCTTGGAGGCGATGCGAGAAATTTTGGCATCGAGTTGACGATCTCCAATCTCGCCAACGATTTTCATAATAACCGCAATTTGACCTTCAGTCGGAGCATTATTTACCAACCATTCAAATATTTTAGAAGCATTATCGCGATCACCCGAAACCGCTAAAATATAGGCGATTTGTGCCGCTCGCGATTCAGATATTTTTGCAATATCACGACCAGTAATTTCTGGGCTTTTTGGCAAAATTATATCTTTTTCGGAGCCAAGCGGATCAAGGTTTTTATGTTTATGAATAGCAAGTTGCCCGTAAAAGAAAATTGGATAATTGGTGCCGGCTTTATATAATTCGATCGCCTTAGATTTTTGATTCATCGCTTCATAACACATCGCCTCCCAATATATGGCTCTAGATAAAGTAACCGGTTGAACCACATTTTTACGCATTTTTTGAAAATGAGCTAAAGCATCTTTGGGCTCGTCAAGAAAGCGTAAAGCAACCCAACCCGCCGTCCATTCCGCCTCCCAAAAATCATTCGAAGTGACTGGTAAATTATGTTTTGATAAAATTTGGTAAGCTTTTTTAAATTGTTTTTGCTTGATCATCTCACGTCCATAAAGCCTTCTAAAACTCCACCATTTTTCGGGAAGTTTATAATTTTCGGGCAAATCTATTAACAAATCAACGACATCGTCGAGACGATCTTTAGATTTATTCCAAATCATTCTTTTATAATTCAAAAGCTCGTTTGACCGCAATCTTCTAGGAATATCAAGCAATAAATTATCAATATAACGAGGAGATTCTTCGATTTTTGCGATCGATTCAAATAGATTTCTATAATCTTTTCCGACATAATTCATTATTCTTGAAGCCTCGATTTTCTTGCCTTCCCACAATAATCTTTCGATTCTTTGAGAATGATCATTTTCAGTTAAAATATCTTTATATTTTTCAATAAATTGCCTTTCGGCATCGACCGAAAAATTTTCTTTAATCCAGATTTTAGCAATCTCAGATTGAATTGTTTTGCTTTGAGATTCTCTAACTTCTTGATCAGTTTTTTCGGTAGCAATTTTTAGAATTTTTGATTCAACGACGTAAAGCTTTGATTCTGTAGTTAAGGCAGGATTTGAATTAAAATAAGCCTCGGCAATTTTGTAATCAATATTGTTGGCAATGGCAACGCGTTCAACGTTTTTTCTTAAATCGTTTATGTTTGGCAAGTAAGGATTATCAATTACGAAAGTTGAAATATCAGCGAAAGAGGTTTTTTTAGAATTAATTTTGCCACTAAATTTATTCCATAAGACTATGTCGACAATTGCATCGGCTAAAGAATTTTTTTCATTACCAATATTGCCTTTCAAAACTTTCACTAAATTCATCGCTTCGTCAAAATTATTTTTAGCTAACGCCGAATTAATGTTTCGAAGGGTTTCTATATCATTTTTAGTAAATTTTTTCCACAATTTATCGGTTTTAAATTCATTTTCTTGAGCAAAAGAAAATTGAATAGAAAAACCAACGAAGAGAGCAATTGTAAGAAGCTTTTTAATAAATTGCATCACTTGGTTATTAATTGAGTTAGATAAAATTCAAAGGGTATAAAAAAAATTTAAAAAAAATAATAACTATTTTTTTTAAAAACTCAATTTTAAATTTCAAAAAAAATTATAAATTTTGACTTGCTTTAAACTTAAACTAATTTAAAATTTTTTTGTTGCTTTTTTTAAGCTTAAACTAAGTTATTTTAAAATATAAATGGGATTTATAAATCATTTTTTCATAAAAATTAATTCTAAAAAAGTTGGAACCGATGAATTTGGAAACCAATATTTTAAAAAGAATAATGGCAAAAGATTTGTTATTTATAATGGCATTGCCGAGGCAACTAAAATACCGCTTGAATGGCATGGATGGATGCATTATTCAACCCCAGAAATACCAACAAAAATTGAGACAAATAAACTTTCTTGGCAAAAAATTCATCTACCAAATTTAACGGGCACCAAAAATTCATATTCACCTAAAATTAGTAATGAAAAAAAACCAAAATCTCACTATGAATCGTGGGAAGTTAATTAAATATAATTTTCTTAATCATGAATAAATCACATAATTATTTTGACTTTTTGATCGGAACCATTGTCCTACTTTGTGCAATTGGTTTCTTTACTTATTCTTTCAAAAGCTCTAAAATTTCTTCCAATAAGGGTTATAATTTAATTGCTAAATTTGATAATGCGGATGGCATTACAATCGGAAGCGACATCAAGATTGCCGGCATTAAAGTCGGCTCAATTACCGAACAAAATCTTGATGAAAAAACTTCAAAAGCTAATTTGAAAATGAATATTTCAAACAATGTCAAAATTCCTGCCGACTCTTCTGCCAAGATTGCTTCCGAAGGTTTGCTTGGTGCCAAATATATTTCAATTGCCATGGGTGGCGATGAAGAAATTTTACAAGATGGTCAAGAAATTACCTTCACTCAATCTTCGATTAATTTTGAAGATTTACTTGGAAAATTTATTTTTAGCGATAAAAAAGGGAAAGAAAATGATAATGAAAAAAATTAATTATTTTTGCATCGCAATTATTTTATTAAATGGTTTTAGTGCCCATGCTCAAGAGCCCTTGAATGAAAATAACATCAATGAAAAACCTCAAAAAAGCAAAGTTGAAATCGCTTCAAAAAATAAGAAAAAAATTAGCAAAGAAGATACTAAAATAAATGAAGAAAGTCTTGATGATATTGAGTCTGATAGCGAAGTTAAACCTGAGAATGATATATCGCGATTTAATAATTTAGCAATTGTTCAGGCTCTTAATAAAACTACGGCAAAAACCTCGATTCTTATCTTGAAAGTTGGTGAAAAAACTTCATTCGGATCACTAAAAATAATTGCTCACAAATGTTGGCAATCGCCTCTCGAACAAAAACCTGAAAATAAAATTCTGCTTGAAATTTTTGAATTTAGAAATGAATCGGAAGAAAAAATTCAAGAAAAACGCATTTTTTATGGTTGGATGTTTTCTTCAAGCCCTTCAATTTCAAGCCTTGAACATCCAATTTACGACATTACCGCTCTAAATTGCAAAACTAAATAATATGATCAAAATCGCTCCTTCAATTTTATCCGCCGATTTCGCTAAGCTCGGTGAAGAAATTCAAAATATCGAAAAATCCGGAGCCGATTATATTCACATCGATGTTATGGATGGAAGCTTTGTGCCCAACATCACGATTGGCAATGAAGTGGTTAAATCTTTGCGTCAAAAAACTCAATTACCTTTCGATGTTCATTTGATGATTAATAATCCCGATAATCACATCAAAGCCTTCGCCGAGGCTGGTTCCGACCTTATAACCATTCACGCCGAAGCCTCAATTCATCTCGATCGATCTCTAGCTTTAATCAAATCTTTTAATAAAAAAGTTGGGGTTTCTTTGGTGCCCTCAACTCACGAAGATTGTTTAGATTATATTTTAGAAAAACTTGATTTGATTTTAGTCATGACGGTTAATCCCGGATTTGGTGGGCAAAAATTTTTAACATCACAACTTAAAAAAATTGAAAATATTCGCAAAAAAATCGAAAAATCCGGCAGAAAAATTGAACTTGAAGTTGATGGCGGAATCAACGACCAAACCGCTAGAATTGCGGTTGAAGCCGGTGCAGATGTTTTGGTTTCAGGCTCTTATATTTTTGGCAGTGGTAATTATCATCAAGCAATTCAAGCTCTAAAAAAATCTTAAAAATATATTTTTTTGGTGCACCCAGCGGGATTTGAACCCACAACCTTTGCCTTCGGAAAGCAACACTCTATCCAGTTGAGCTATGGATGCATGATTTTATAATAATTTCTTCCTCACTTTTCTCAATCAAAATTTTATTTTAATTTCGACTATAGATAAATTTTATACTAATAGCATTTATTTAATACATCAAAATTTCCACTAAAGCAAATATTTCTTATGAAGCGCTGAGGAATCAACTTGTTTAATCAAAAACAATATTATGCCAAATTAACCTGAAATTGCATGCTTTTTAACTTAATAATTAGGCTTCATTTTTGGCTAAAAATCCTCCAATTGCTTTAACGCGATAAATAAATAATTTTGTTTTGAATT
>SYAR01000072.1 GCA_005787525.1 Rickettsiales bacterium | reverse complement strand
TTTTAAATATTTAAATTAATTTTTTTTTTGATTGGATAAATATTTGTAAAATTAAAAGTAAAAATTATAGTGAAAACTTTACAAATCAATAGTGAATTTTATAAAACTAAATATATTTTATAAAATTCACTCTTAAAACAATTAATTTACTAAAAATGAATAAAGTTAATAAACCATCTAGGGAGCAAGCACAAGAAGCCGTGAGAACACTTATTGCTTGGGCTGGAGACAATCCTGATCGTGAAGGATTAATTGAAACTCCAAAGCGAGTTGTCAATGCTTATCAAGATTTTTTTGCTGGATATCAAGAAGATCCGATGAAAATTTTAGGAAAAACTTTTGATGAAATTGAAGGTTATAATGATATAGTTTTGATTAAAAATATTCGTCTTGAATCGCATTGCGAGCATCATATGGTGCCTTTTATCGGCACAGCTTATGTTGCATATTTGCCAAATGAGAAAGTGGTTGGTATTAGTAAAATTGCGCGCCTGGTTGATATTTTTGCCAAGAGATTGCAAACGCAAGAAACTATGACTTCGCAAATCGCCAATACTTTAAAAGATGCTCTACATCCGCGTGGAGTAGCGGTTTTAGTGGAGGCAACTCATCAATGTATGAGTACGCGTGGAATTCACAAAGTTAATTCTTCAACAGTTACCACCAGTTTTTTGGGTGATTTTAAAACCAATCCAGAGCTTGAAAAACGCTTCTGGAACATGATTAAAATTCAATCGAAAGAATGTTAATAAAAAATAATTTTCCCATAATTTTGGCTTCAACTTCACAAGTTCGTAATGAAATTTTAAAATCATGCAAGCTTGATTATGAAGTGATGAAGCCACTTTATGATGAAGATGGTGAAAAGCAATTTTTGCCAAAAATGTCGCCAAAAAAAATGGCGATTTTTTTGGCATCAAAAAAAGCTTTATCAATTAGTGAAAAATATCCTGAATCTTACGTAATCGGCGCTGATCAGGTTTGTGAATTTATGAGAAAAGACATTTCAAAATCACAAAATATTAACGAAGCCATTAAGCAATTAACCAAATTTAACGGAAGAAATCATTATCAAAATAACGGCTTGGTTGTAGCTCATAAAGGCAAAATTATTTTTACTAATTTCGCTCGAGTGCGTCTTAAAATGCGTAAATTATCTTCACAACAAATTATTGATTATGTTAATTATGATCAATCTTTCGGCTGTGCTGGGAGCTACAAATATGAGGCTTCGGGCAAGCATTTATTTGAAAGAGTCGAAGGTGATTATTACGCAATTTTAGGATTGGCAATTCAACCTTTACTAAATTTTTTACATTCAAAAAAAATCATAAATTTTTAATTTTATTTATATGGATATCTTAACTTACGACATATTATTCAGCTTACTTACTCTCACATTCTTAGAGATTGTTCTCGGTATTGATAATCTAATTTTTATCGCCATTGTTGTCGCCAAATTACCTGCAAAAAAACGTAAAACTGCACGAATTTTTGGTTTATCTTTGGCATTTATAATTCGTATTTTAATGTTGATGGCATTGTCGTGGATAATGACACTCACCGAACCATTATTTACAATTGGTGAAGTTGGTTTTTCTTTTAAAAATTTTCTTTTAATTTTCGGCGGTTTATTTTTAATTTTAAAAAGCGGTTGGGAAATTAGTTCCGATGTATTTTTTGGTTTAAAAGAAAACAAAGAAGAGAAGAAAATCAATGGCTCTAAAAATATGGTCGCCGCGATTTTACAAATTTCATTGATTGATTTCGTGTTTTCTTTTGATTCCGTAATCACTGCTGTAGGCATGACTAACAACATCCCAATTATCGTCACAGCGATTGTAATTTCAATGATTGTAATGTTGCTTGCTTCAGAAAAAATAAGTTATTTTTTACACAATTATCCTTCATTAAAAATTGTGGCTTTGGCTTTCATTTTCATGATTGGCGTAATTTTACTTGCCGATGGATTTCACATAAAAATCTCCAAAGGTTATCTTTATTTTTCATTATTTTTCACTTTGGCGGTCGAGTCTCTTAATATTCTCGCTAGAAAAAGACATTAATTATATTTAAAAATATGGATAAAAAATCACGAGTTGCAATTGTTGGTTCGGGCATATCTGGCTTGGTTTGTGCGTATTTTTTAAACAAGGAATATGATATTAAATTTTATGAAAAAAATGATTATGTCGGCGGACATTCAAACACCGTCGATATAAATTATGAAGGCAAAAAAATCGCTGTTGACACTGGATTTATTGTTTTTAATCACCAAACCTATCCCAATTTAAAAGCTTTTTTTGAACTTCTTGATGTCGCTTACGAACAAAGTAAAATGTCATTTGCGGTCAAGATTGGCGATTCAAAAATTGAATATGCCGGCACCAATTTAAAAGCAGTTTTTGCTCAGAAAAAAAATCTTTTAAATCCGCAATTTATTAAAATGTTATTTGATATTTTGCGTTTTAACAAAACAGCATCAAACCTTCTAGATCAAGAGCCTAAACTTGATTATTCAATGATGAATTTTTTGCAAGATTTAAAAGTAGGAAAATATTTTCGTGAATATTATTTATTGCCGATGGCTTCAGCGATTTGGAGTACTCCGCTTGATAAAATTAATGATTATCCGGCTTCAAGCTTTGTCAGATTTTTTAAAAATCACGGTCTATTAACCGTGAGCGATCAACCGCAATGGCTAACGGTTTCAGGGGGATCTAGGCAATATGTAAAAAAAGTTTGTGCCGATTTTAATGGCAAAATTAGTTTAAATGATGCGGTACAAAAAATTTATCAAAATTCTGAAAAAAAATGGGTTGTGGAATCGCAAAAATCGACGGAAATTTTTGATAAAATTGTGATCGCAACTCACGCCGATCAAGCTTTAAAATTTTTACAAAATCCTTCATCGCAACAACAAGAAATTTTAAGTAGCTTTACTTATCAAAAAAATTTAGCGATTTTGCACAAGGATTGTGCGGTAATGCCTAAAGCCAAGAAAGCTTGGGCTAGTTGGATTTATTCGCATAATTCTTCATCAAAAAATTTAGAAAAAAATAATTTGTCGGTGAGTTATTGGATGAATAATTTACAAAATATCAATCAATCTTATCCGCTTTTTGTTACCTTAAATCCAAACATTGAAATTGATCCAAAAAATATTTTTGCCCAATTTGAATATGAACATCCAATCTTTGATGCCAAAGCGGTTAAGGCACAAAATCGAATTGATGAAATTCAAGGACAGGATAATATTTATTTTTGTGGGGCCTATCAATCTTTTGGTTTTCACGAAGATGGAATTTCGTCGGCATTGCGAGTTTTAAATAAAATGCAAATCAAGGCTCCATGGCAATAAATTCGAGTTTTATTACCTTTGCCAAAGTAATGCATAAAAGGCTTTTACCTAAGGTCAATCAATTTGTTTATGAAGTATTTTATATCTGTTTTGATATTGCTAAAATCAATAATTTATCCAAAAAAATTTTCTCAATAAATAAATTTAATCTTTTTAGTTTTTACGAAAAAGATTATGGTCCAAAAGATGGTTCATCAATTGAAAATTGGGCGTGGAATATTTTAAAAAATCAACAAATTGACAAAAATATTAACAAGATTTTTTTATTTACTCACCCGCGAGTTTTGGGTTATGTTTTTAATCCCGCTAGTTTTTTATTTTGCCTTGATTCACAAGAAAAATTACAAGCTGTTATCGTTCAAGTTAATAATACTTTTAACGAAAATCATAGTTATTTAATTTTTAACAAAGATGGTTCCGCAATTGGCAATAATCAGTGGTTTGAAGCCGATAAAGAATTTCACGTTTCACCTTTTTTTGAACGAAAAGGATTTTACAAATTTCGCTTCATTTTCGAGCAAAATAAAATTGCAGTTTGGATTGATTATTTTACAGATGAAAAAACATTATTAACTAGTGTAATATTAAAAAAACAAGTTGATTTTGATGATTTAAATTTGATATTAGCTTTTATAAAAATACCTTTTATGACTTTAAAAGTTATTATTTTAATTCACATACAAGCTTTAAAAATTGTTTTTAAAAAAATTAAATATATTTCAAAACCTGAACAAAAAAATTCAAAAATAACTTTAACCAAAAATTAATTTATGAATCACGATTTATTGTGGGATGCGTTAGATAAAGTTCAATATGGCTCGCTAACAATTATCATGCCCGACCTTACGCAGAGAACGTTTAAAGGTGAGCACCATGGCTACAAATCTACTTTGATTATTAATGATTTAGATTGCGTTGATTTAGCAATAAAAGGTGGTGATGTTGCCTTTGGTGAAACTTACATAAAGGGCATGTGGGAAGTTGATAATTTGCCCAATCTTTTAAGTTTCATGACGCAAAATTCTGAATGTTTGGAAAATTTTTTTCATGCTCGAAAATTAAAAGCCTTGATGCTTTATATTTCTAGTTTATTTTGCAAAAATTCTAAAAAAGGAAGCAAGAAAAATATCGAAGAACATTATGATTTAGGCAATGATTTTTACGAATTATGGCTTGATTCTTCGATGACTTATTCGAGCGCTTTATTCGCTAATAAAGCTCTTGATTTACATCGAGCTCAGGAAAATAAATATCAAAATATTTTAAACAAACTTAGTGGCAAAAATATTTTAGAAATTGGTTGTGGCTGGGGTGGTTTTGCTGAGATGGCAGTAGTTGCTGGATATGATTTAAAATGTTTAACAATTTCACAAAAACAATTTGATTATGCCAAAAAAAGATTAGAAAAATATGGCAATAAAATTTCTTTAAAATTACAAGATTATCGCGACGAGGATGGTTTTTATGACAATGTAGTTTCGATTGAAATGTTTGAGGCTGTAGGCAAAGAATATTGGGATAAATATTTCGAAACATTAAATCATGTTTTAAAAAAAGACGGAAAAGCAGTTTTGCAAATCATTACAATTGATGAAAAAGTTTTTGATAATTACAAAGGTCGAGTCGATTTTATTCAAAAACATATTTTCCCCGGAGGCGTTCTACCATCTAAGTCGGTAATCCGTCATTTATGTGCAGATAATGGTCTTAAAATTTTAACTGAATTAAATTTTGGTCATGATTATGAAAAAACTTTGCGCATTTGGTTAAATAATTTTGACGCCAAAAAATCGCAAGTTTTAGCGATGGGATTTTCCGAAGAATTCATTCGCAAATGGCGATTTTATTTGAGTTATTGCATCGCCGGATTCAGCGCTAATCGTACGGATTTAGTGCAATTTGAATTACAAAAAATATGAAAATAATTTTTTTCAAAAAGAATTATTTTTTGAAGTTAATTATAATTTTTTTGATGAATTTTTTGTGCAAAAATTATGTTTTTGCCCAAGAAATTTCTCCAGAAAATTTTTCAAATTTTTCAGAAATTAATCAAAATTTTTCAAAGCCCTCAAGGCTTGGCTCTCATAACTTAAAAGTATGGGGCTTTAAGATTTATAACATTCAACTTTTGAGTGAAAAAAAACAATTTTCATATCAAAATAAATTTGCACTCGTGATTAATTATCAAAGAGATTTTGCCAAAAAAGATTTAATTCAAAAATCATTAGAAGAAATTTCTAGAATCAATGATATCGAAGACGCAAACCTTGTCAAAACTTATCAAAAAAAACTTGAAGAAATTTTTTTTGATGTCAAAGAGGGTGATCGCAAAACCGCTTTTTTTGATCCAAAAAATGGTGTTAAATTATATTTTAACGGTAAATTTGCGGGCGAAATTAATGATTTAATTTTCGCTAAGAGATTTATTGATATTTGGTTGAGCGACAAATCTTCTTACCCAAAAATGACCCAAGATATTTTAGGAAAAAATGAATAAAAAAAATATTTTCAATTACGCAGTTTTGGCGATTCCTCTCGCTTTTGTTGGCTTGCCAATCTATATCAATGTAAGTGATTTTTATGTTCGTCATTTTGAAATTAATATTGCTTTTTTGGCGATAATAATTTTAGCTGTAAGACTTCTCGACGCTCTTCAGGAGCCGTTTCTTGGCTTATTATCTGATTATTTAATTAAAAAAAATATTTCGCATAAAAAAATAATTTATGTGAGTGCTAGTTTTTTAGCTCTAAGTTTTTTTGCGCTTTTTAATCCACCAAATTTTACCAATCCATCGCTGATTTTATTGTGGCTCGCCGTCTCGATGCTTGCAACTTATAGCTTCTTTAATTTAACCGTGGTTAATTTTGAAGCTTTAGCGGTGATTATCGCTAAAAATTCTGCACAAAGAATCGAAGTAAATTCTTACAAAGAATTCTTCGGATTAATTGGCATTCTTATCGCCGCATC
>SYAR01000071.1 GCA_005787525.1 Rickettsiales bacterium | reverse complement strand
GCCTGGAAAGTGTGTATAGGATCAAAAATTCTATCGAGGGTTCAAATCCCTCTCCGTCCGCCAAATACCATCTTCCACTCTTAAATGATGCGAATGAATTTATCAGGTCTCGTCTTTGCGCGCCTAGATTTACTAGGCTTACGCAGACTCGCCTTCAAATTCAATCGCCTGATTTAAGATTGGAAGCGGTATTTGTTACACATTAAATTTGCTATCGCAAATTTAGGGATATATCGAATCGCTCGGGGTGAGTAAATCGCCGTATCCGCGATAAAATTATTTTAATTTTCCATTGCATTTATTCGCAACGCTTACGGGTTGTAGCTCCCCCCTTGAGGGTTATTTGCGTTTAAAAAATAGCCTAAACGGCTATTTTTAGCAAATAACGGGATCAGGAGCCAAGGGCGACGCAATCCTTGGGGCGAGTCCTTTTCGAAGAAAAGGATGAAGCGTTGACCAACAAAAAAAATTCTAAAAAAGACAATTTCTTGATTTGGTTTTTTATTTATAATCTATCAAAATTATTTTGGCTCGGTGATGAATCCAACATTTTTTAAACCGAGTTTTTGAGCAATCGATAAAATGTGACTTACACTGCCAAATTGGGCGTCGGCGTCGGCTCTGATATTGATTTGTGCTTCAATATTTTCTTGCGAAATTTCTCGCAAATGATTTTCTAAATCCTTGATTAAAAAACTTTGCTCTTCCAAAAAATATTCACCATTTTTAGTGATTGAAATAGTAATCGGATTTTTTTCTTGAGTGGAGATTCCTGAGTCTTTGGGTAAATTAAGTTGAATTGAGGAAGTTAAAATCGGGGCGGTAATTAAAAAAATTACTAACAAAACCAACATTATATCAACCAGCGGTATCATGTTGATTTCGCTAAGCGGAGCTTGTAAATCTTCTTTATCAAAACTGTTTTGCATTTTATAAATTTTGATTGGATAAGTAAACGGTGATTTGTTCCGCCAAATGTCTTAAATTTTGAATCAAAAGTCGATTAAGACGCACAAAACTATTATAAGCTAAAACCGCGGGGATGGCGGTGGCAAGACCGATGGCAGTGGCAATTAAAGCTTCGGCAATCGGACCCGCCACAACATTCAAGCCAACACTTCCTTGCAATGATATTTTACTCAAAGCGTGATAAATTCCCCACACTGTTCCAAACAGCCCTATAAAGGGGGCAATTGAACCAATTGATGCCAAAATTGTTAAACCGCGATCAAGCCAAAAACGAATTTCGTCGAGCGTTTGCGCAAGATGCATAGTTAAAATTTCTTTTTTTGCTTCGTGTGATTTATAATTTTCAAGAGTGCTTTTTAACGAAATTACTCTTTTTAAAATTAATTGAGTAGCTCCTAGAGGATTGAGGCTTGATTGAATGTTATCAACATTTAAAAACCACTCTTTTTTATCGCCAATTTCTCGACAAAAATTTTTATAAAAACCATATTCTTTTTTTAACTTTAAGGCTTTATAAAAAATGACATACCAACTTAAAATTGACATGATAATGAGAATGATAAAAACCAAATTGACGATGGCGTCGCCTTGTTGCCAAATGCTTAGAAGATTCATTTTAAATTATTTTAAATTCGATTGGAACGATAACTTTAGCTTGAACAAATTTGCCAAATTTTTTGGCGGGAATAAATTGCCAATTTTTAACCGCTTCGATTGCCGATTCATCGAGAAGGCTTGAGCCACTTGACGAAATAAGCTTAACATTTAAAGCACTTCCATCTTCTTTTACCACAACTTCAAGTAAAATTTTGCCCTCAATGCCACGATCGCGAGCGATTTTGGGATAGAGTGGAGCGGGGTTATTTAAATATTGAGCGTCAAAAATCGGCTCGCTTTGAACATTATTTTTTTCTTGAAAATTTTTTAAATCGTTATTTTTTGCTTGAGCAATTAAGGATTTTTGTGAAGTATTTTTAACTAAATTTTTTTTAGAAATTTCTTCATTAAAAAAACTTACTTTTATGATTTTTTGTTGAGTAAATTGTGGTTGAAAATTAACAAAAAATGCCAATAAAATTATTGCATGAAAAAACAGCGCGAGGATTGCTGGCTTCGCATCAAAAATATTTTTTTGAGAAAAAGAATTTATCACAAATTTAATTAATTGATTAATGATTGTGAAAGTTATTATCACCAAAATTATTTTTAAGTCAAATTATTTTTTAAAGCCGATTTTTTTGGTAATTTTTTCATGATTTTTTCAATTAAGAAAAAGGGCAAAGATAATAAAATACGAATTATAACATAAAAAATAATTGGAAAAATAATGCGTCCGCGATTTTTTTCGATTCCCTGAATTATTTTTTGCGAAGCCATGTCGGCGTTCATCAAAAACGGCATATAAAAATTATTAATCGCCGTCATCGGAGTTTTAATATATCCGGGGCAAACAACATTAACCTTTATGCCAAATTGAGCTAAATTCACCCGCAAAGCTTCGCCGTAAATTCTAACAGCAGACTTGCTGGCACTGTATGCTGGAGAGCTTGGCAAAGAAACGAAACCCGCCAATGAAGAAACGATAGCGATTTGCCCGCTTTTTCTTAAAACCATTTTTTCGATTACGGGCTGAACAATATTTAAAACACCGTAAAGATTGGTGTTAAAAATTTCTTTAATTTGGGCAAAACTTTCGGTGCCACGAGCGGTGCCACCTGAAATACCAGCATTCGCAATGATTAAATCGAGAGCAAAATTTTCTTCGATTTCAGCGATATAATTCTGCGATGCAATTTCGTCTTTGACATCCAAAATTTTTAAGTAAATATTGGCATTTGAATTTTGACAAAGATTTTTAGTTTCTTGTAAATTTTCAAAATTGCGAGCACATAAAAATAAGTTTTGACTTTTTTTTGAGAGTTCGATAGCTAGTGCGCGTCCAAGACCAGAGCTGGCTCCCGTGATTAAAACATTTTTAAATTTTGACATAATGAAGAAAAATTTTCAATTTATTTCCTTTGAAGGAATTGAGGGTTGTGGTAAATCAACCCAAGCTAAAAAACTTTATGAATATTTTTTATCAAAGCAAATAGATTGTTTGCTAACTCGCGAACCCGGTGGATCGTTGGCGGGCGAAAAAATTCGTGAAATTTTATTAAATGAAAATATTGAAAAACTTTCCGCCAAAACTGAATTATTATTAAATTTTTCTGCTCGAATTGAGCATGTAGAAAAAGTTATTAAGCCCGCTTTAAAAAGTGGAAAAATTGTGATTTGCGATCGCTTTGTTGATTCAACTTTCGCCTATCAAGGAAGTGCTATGGGCTTGAGTTTTCAAGTTATTGAGCAAATCCAAAAAATTGCGATTGGAGAATTTTTGCCCGACATAACTTTCTTGATTGATGTTTCGGTTGAAGAGGCTTTTGCTAGAATTTCTTGTCGCGGAAATAATAATCGTTACGAAAATCTCGGCAAAGAATTTCATCAAAAAGTTTATGATGGATTTTTTGAGTTGGCGAAAAAAAATTCACGAATTAATATTGTTGATGGAGCGCAAAATCAGCAACAAGTTTTTCAAAAAATTTTAAATATTATTAATCAAAATTAATTTCCTTTATGAATAAAAAAAATAAAATTGCACTAGTCGGTGCAGGCAATATCGGCGGGACTTTAGCCCATTTGGCGAGTTTAAAAAACCTAGGCGATGTTGTGCTGGTCGATGTCAATGATGGCGTCGCAAAAGGCAAAGCGCTTGATATATCTCAATCTTCGGCGGTCGAAGGTTTTAGT
This sequence comes from Rickettsiales bacterium, assembly GCA_005787525.1. Lineage (GTDB taxonomy): Bacteria > Pseudomonadota > Alphaproteobacteria > Rickettsiales > UBA1997 > CAILUF01. Next base: position 16,517 of record SYAR01000071.1, on the reverse strand, counting down.
GCTAAAATTTCGGCTGGAAATGATTTTTCTTTAATCGAAAATTCCGATGTTGTAATCGTTACGGCAGGAATCGCCCGTAAACCCGGAATGAGTCGCGATGACTTACTCGCAACCAACACTTCCATCATTAAATCAGTTGGCGAAAATATTAAAAAATTTGCGCCAAATGCCTTTGTTATTGTGATAACAAATCCGCTTGATGCCATGGTTTATGTCATGCAAAAAGTTTCTGGTTTTCCAAAAAATAAAGTAGTCGGAATGGCTGGTGTTCTTGATTCTTCAAGAATGTCATATTTTTTGTCAGAAGAATTTAATGTTTCAATTGACAATGTTCATTCTTGTGTTTTGGGCGGTCATGGCGATACGATGGTGCCGTTGATTCGCTATTCAACAATCGCTGGAATTCCAATTCCCGACATGCTTAAAATGGGCTTTTCTTCAACGCAAAAAATTGCGGAAATTGTGCAAAGAACTCGAGATGGCGGAGCCGAGATTGTAAAATTACTCGGAAGCGGTTCAGCCTTTTACGCCCCCGCGACTTCGGCGATCGAAATGGCCGAAAGTTATTTATTCGATAAAAGAAAAATTTTGCCAATCTCCGCTAACCTTCAGGGCGAATATGGCTTGAATGATTTATATATCGGAGTGCCGGCAATAATTGGCAAAAATGGCGTTGAAAGAATCATTGAATTGCAATTAAATGCTGAAGAAAAAACTATGTTTGATAGTTCGGTTGAAGCTGTCAAGAAGCTTGTCGCCGAAATAAAATTATAAAATATTCTTAATAATTATTGTAACCAGAAATGCCTGACATAAAAATACAATTTGGCAGACTCAAATTTGTTTTTTTTCTGATAGTTTTCATTTTTTTGATGATAATTTATCGAATGTTTTTTGTGATTCTTACGCAAGATAGAGCGAGTATAAAAAATATTTACGAGTCGAGAAAAAACGTGAGAAGAGCTGATATATATGATCGAAACGGCGTTCTGGTTGCAACTGATTTAAAAACTAAATCACTTTATGTGAGTTCGGTTTTAATTCGTGATGCAAAATATGTTGCCAGTTCTTTGGCGAAAAGTTTTCCTGATTTAAATTACGAAGAAGTTTTAAAAAAAATTAGCGATGGCAAAAATAGTAAACATTGGATTTTGATTCGAAGAAATCTTACGCCTTCGCAAGTCGAGACTGTAGAGAATTTACAAATTGCTGGATTAATTTTTGAAGATGATTTAATCCGAGTTTATCCGCAAAAATCTATCGCCAGCCATTATGTTGGGTTTGTCGATCTTGATAGAAAAGGCTTGTCGGGCATTGAAATGCAATATGACAGAAGGCTGATGACTAGCCAAAATCTTTATTTGGCTATGGATGTTCGTGTTCAAGATATTTTATTTGATGAATTGATTAAGGCCAAAGAAGAGTTTCGCGCTAAGGCGGCATCGGGAATTGTTATAAATGTTAAAAATGGCGAAATTTTGGCGATGGCATCGATTCCGTCATTCGATGCGAATCTCCAAAGCGATGCTTTGCCCGAGCAAAGATTTAATATGGTTACAGGAGGATCTTATGAGCTTGGATCGGTTATGAAAATTTTTACCAACGCCGCCGCTTTCGAACACAATTTAATAAATATGGAGGATGTTTATTCGATAAATGAGCCAATAAAATATGGTAAATTTACGATTAAAGATCATGATAAATATGGTGATCAAATGACGGTAAAAGAAATTTTTTCCAAGAGTTCTAATATAGGAACAGTAAAGATCGCGGAGAAATTAGGAATTTATAATCAAAAAGAATTTTTATCAAAATTTGGTTTTTTAAAAAAAGTTGAAGCTGAATTTCCTGGGCTCGGCAGAACAATTTATCCAAAAAATTGGCGAGAAATAAATTTATTTACCATCTCTTATGGGCATGGAATCGCCTCAACTCCGCTTCATTTGGCAATGGCAACATCGGCAATTATGAATGGCGGATATTTATATAAACCATCTTTTTTAAAACTCGAAAAAGATCCCGAACAACCAAAAAAATTAATTAAAGATGAGACGGTAACTAAAATGCGTCAAATGATGCGCGCCGTTGTCGAAGAGGGCACGGGGAAATATGCTAATATTGAAGGATATGAAGTTGGTGGCAAAACTGGAACGGCGGATCGAGCTGAATATGGAAGTTATAATGAGGGTCAAACTTTAGCTTCGTTCGTTGGAGTTTTTCCGATTTCTGAACCAAAATATTTGGTTTATGTTGTTTTCGATCGACCAAATTATACATTCAATACGGCGGGCATGGTTGCAGCTCCCGCAGCGGGTCGAGTAATAAAAAATATTGCACCACTTTTATCAATAAATGTTAAAAATTTTATAAAAAATTAATTGGAAATATCAAAACTGGCTTTAGCTAAAAATATTCCACAAGAAATTGCTAAATTTAATGATCTTTGATTATTTTTCATTTTAATTAAAACTTTATGATGAGCTTTGGAGTGAATAAAATTGGGCACTCCAGCACTTTCTTTGCCGAATAAAATAAAATCATTGTCTTGAAATTTAAACTCTTGGACATCTTTAATGCCTTTAGTTGAAGCCAGTATGAGGCGATTATTTTTATTCAAAATATTTTCATCGTAAAAACTTTCAAAAGATGAGTGGCGAAAGATTTTAACTGAATCAATATAATCCATCGCGGATCTTTTTATTCTTTGTAAATCAAAAGGAAAGCCAAGCGGTTCTATTACGTGAAACTCAGCATTAAAGCAGGCGCAACAGCGAATTATAGCACCAACATTACCAGCTATTTCTGGTTGAAATAAAATAATTTTTAACATTTTTTAAAATTGATGTTTATTTTTAAAATTAGTTTTTTTATATTTTGATTTACAATTATAAATCTACAAACTATTAAAGTTTGTTTGATATTATTTTTTCGATAGTTTATTCTTTATTTTTTGATATAAAATTTTATTATTGTTTATATCATATTTTTTTTTGCAAATTAATTTTATATTTTTATTTTGATGTCTGAGAAAGTCAAAATCGTTTTCATAGAAAAAGGGGAAACAAAAGAATTTGAAGTTCCGGTTGGAATTTCTGTTCTTGAAGTTGCTCATAACAACAATATTAACCTTGAAGGAGCTTGCGAGGGCTCTTTGGCTTGTTCAACATGCCATGTTGTAGTTGATAAAAAATTTTATGATAGATTGAGTCCACCTTCGGAAGACGAAGAAGACATGCTTGATTTAGCTTTTGGCCTAACCCCAACTTCGAGATTGGGATGTCAAATAATAATGACCAAAGAGTTAGACGGTCTCACTTTAATAGTGCCCGACGAAACTCGCAATATTTCAATAAACAATTAAAATAAACTCAAAAATTATGAAAAAAGGTTTAATAATTAAATTAGCAATTGTTTTGGTAGTTTTAGTGCTCTCATATTGCGTATTTTGGTTTTACAAAGCTGGTCAATCAGAAAAGCAAATTAATAAATTTATTGCTGACAATTCGGCGCATATTTCCGCTGGAGAAATTGCAGTTTCCGGATTCCCAGTTGGTCAAAAAATTGTAATTTCTGATTTAAAAATTACAGTTCCCGTTAATTTGGTTGCAAAAAGACAAATAATAATTAAAAAACTTGAAGCCTCAGCTGGTATATTTTCGAATAATTTTGTAGTTAATTTTGTTGATTCAGTAAAGCTTCAAGATTTAGAAAATTCAGGGGATGTTTTTGATGTTGAATTTGTTAGTAAACCAGAAATAATAATTTCATTATTAGGCGGAACAATTTCAAATTTCCAATATAATGATGCTGGGTTTAAAGTTCTTGATAATGAAAAAAATATAGTAAATTCTTCCACGGGAACTTCCGTTTTATCTGAAAATTCAGTTGATGAAGCCGATAAGCGTATAAATAAAATTAACATTTCTCTTAAAGAACTCGAAGGTTATGCGGTTTTTGATTTATACAAAAATCTTTTAGATAAAAAAGTTGTTGAAGGTATTAAAACCGAGGAAATTAAAGTTAATGTTGGTCAAATTATTGATCAAACCAATATACAACAAATGACAGCGCCACTTGCTCAAGATCAAGCTAATCTTGCTGTGCAAAATAATTTAAACCAGCCTACAAATCCAGTGGTCGCAGCTCAGGCTCCGCAAATTCCAGCTAATAATGGTCAAGAAGCCGTTAATAGAGCGATGGAAATGGCCAATAGAGTTGCTAGCAACGATGCTCAGCAAGCTCCAGCTCCAGTTGCTCCTCCAATGCCAGTAGCTCCGTTAGCTGAGAACGTTGATCCAAATCAAGTGCCACCATTAGTAAATGTTGATCCAAATCAAGCTCCTCAAGATCCTTCTCAAGCTTCGCAACTTGCTGATGCGATTTCTAATTCAGCAATGATTAAAAGCAATGTTACTATTGATATTGTGATAACATTAACGCCATCTGTAAAACAAGATCAGAGCGAAACTCCGCCAACTGATCCAACTCAAATTCAAGAATTGCCGGTTCAATATGTTCAAAATGTTAAAATTAACAATGTTGAATTAAGTAATTCTCTTTACAAAATCAACGTAACTGGTGATTTCATAAACGCATCTGATGATAATTATCCATCGGGCGGAATTACTTTAAAAGTTGAAAAAATTACCAATCTCGTTAATCAATTAAGAAGTCAGTTTAAGCAACTTTCTCAATCTAAAAAACCTGCGACTCCAGTCGGTGGAGTAGATTTGGTGAATGATCAATCTCAACAACAAAACCAAATTCAAAATTACGACATATTTCTAAATAATATCTCAGAAAAATTGAACGAAGTTTCTAATGAAATAGCTTTAAAAAATTCTGCTTCAAAAGATGATATTGCTCAGTTTGATATCAGAAGAGAGAAGAATCTTGAATTCTTGGTAAACGAAGTTTCGGTTCGTGAAATCATCGGAAAATTTTAATATTTTTTTCCGAAAGTGAATATTGAAAATATTCTTAAAGAGGCGATTGAAATTCTTCACAAGAATTCAGTCGCCTCTCCTGTTTTAGATGCTCGCCTCTTGCTTTCTTTCGCAACTTCTTTGTCAAAAGAAGATATAATTTTCAATGCCCAACAAATTAATCTTTCAGAAAATCAAATTAAAAAATATTTCGATTTAATTCATAAAAGAGCTAAAAAAACCCCTTTAACGCATTTAACAAATAATCGTGAATTTTTTGCCAATAATTTTTATGTTGATGAAAATGTTTTAGATCCGCGACCCGATTCGGAAGCTTTAATTGAAATGATAATTAAAAAATTTACTAAAAATTCTTCGATAAATATTGTTGAAATTGGGTGCGGTTCGGGATGCTTGATAATTTCGCTTTTAAAGCATTTTGAAAATTGGTTAGGCTTAGCGATTGATATTTCCAATAAAGCTCTTGTAATCGCTCAAAAAAACGCTGATACCAATCAAGTTTTGACTCGAATAAATTTTTTAGAATCCAATCTGTTTAATAATTTTAAAGGTGATCAAATTTTTGATATTATAATTTCCAATCCGCCTTATATCCCCACCAATGATATTGAAAATTTGCAAGATGAAGTTCGTGTCTATGAACCACGGATTGCTCTCGATGGCGGTTTTGATGGTTTAGATTTTTATCGAAAAATCGCCAAGCAATCTCAAAAATTTTTAAAAAACAATGGTGATATTTTTTTGGAAATAGGTTATAATCAATATCAAGATGTAAAAAAAATTTTTGAAAATAATAATTTTAAATTTATCGATTTTAAAAAAGATTTAAGTGGAATAATTCGTGTTTTGCAATTTCAAAAAAACTAAAAATTTATGCAAAATTTAAAAATTTTTAACAAAATTTCTGCAATCAAAAATTTTGTAAATGAAAATAAAAAAAACAATAAAAAAATAGCTTTTGTTCCAACTATGGGAGCACTTCATCACGGTCATATTACATTAATAAAAAATGCCAAAAAGAACGCCGATATTGTTATCGTTAGTATTTTTATAAATAAAGCACAATTTAATGATTTAAATGATTATCAACGCTATCCGCAAAATTTGGAATGTGATATAAAAATGCTCGAAGATGCAAATGTTGATGCGTTATTTTGTCCTTCAAATGAAGAAATTTACGATGAAAATTTTTCTTTTAAAATTATTCCAACCAGCATGGTTGATTGTCTTTGTGCTAAGGATAGAGTGGGACATTTTGATGGTGTTGCTCTAATAATTACCAAATTTTTTAACATCGTCAAACCGCATTTTGCTTTTTTTGGCGAGAAAGATTTTCAACAATTAGCAATCATTAAAAAATTAGTTAAAGATTTAGATTTTGATGTAGAAATATTTGGAGTTGAAACGGTTCGAGAATCTTCGGGATTGGCAATGTCGTCGCGCAATCAAAGACTTTCTGAGTCCTCTAAAATAAAGGCCTCAATGATTTATAAAACGCTAAATGAAATCAAAATTAATCCACAAACAATCGAAGGCAAAAAGCGTGAATTATTAGCAAATGGTTTTGAAAAAATCGATTATCTCGAAATTAGAAATGAAGATAATCTTAAATTGAATATGAATTTATTTTCTGCGCAAAAGCGTCGAATTTTTATTGCGGTTTATTTAGAGGGAGTTAGGTTAATAGATAATTTATCATTATAATTTTAATTTAATAAAAAATGGTTTATATTATCATCAGTAATATCGGCATGGCAATCATGATGTTGTATATTTATTTTCGTTATTCTCATTATAGAATTAATTCAATTAAGGAAATTAAAGATTTGCAGGGCAAACTTGATTTGCAAACTACGGAATTAAGATCATTTGATGCCAAATTATTAAGTTCGATAAAGAGCTATCAAGATAGGGTCGAAGGGCTTTTAATCGAAGTTGGAAAAGTTAGGCAAGAGAAGGAAAAAGAGATGGAGTTGCGAAGTGATTTTGAAAAGAAATACGAAATATTAAATCAAAAAAATAAAGATTATGAATCGGTTCATAACGAAATAACCAATGCAATTTTGAATATCGTTAATGATAGTCATGAGACCGCTAAAAATCTAAGCAAGGATCTGTATGAAAAAATCAGCGATACCTATAAAAAAGATGCAAAAGAAAATCAAAATTTGATATCAAAAATTAATCAAAATGTTTCTGATTTTGTTTCAAAATTTAATTCAACTCAAAATCAATTAACTAAAGAAAAAGAAGATTATAGATTTAACGAATTATTTCAGCCGGCGAATAGTGAAGTTGCAAAAAGTTTAATAGTCGAAGCTATTAGTTCAATTAAAAATAAGGGTTTTGTCGTTGGCGATAATCTCTTTATGCCAACAAATTTTGACGAACAAAAAGCTAAATTGATGTTGTGCGAAGTGGCTTTTATAAAAAATGATAAGCTTTTTATGCTTGATTTTAAAGGCACAAACTACATTTTCGAATATTTCGCAAGTAAAGCCAAAAATGATAAAATGGCCGAAGAAAATTTTAATATAAAATTTAAAAGATATTTAATGCTATTAAGTAATCACAGATATCATGAGCTTGTAAATAGTGTAATAACTTCTGAAAAAAATAATCATAATTCTCATAAAATAATTATTATTGTTCCAAGTAAAAACGAAATAAAATTATTAAAAGATTTGCAATATTACGAGAAGATGCAACAATTAAATTTCGACGTTTATGATGTTGAAGATTTAAACAAAATTATATCCTAAATTATGACTAATATTTTACCAAAAATTTCTCAAAAAGCTCCTTTTAAAATCGAGGTCGAAGCTGGTAAAAAATATTCGTGGTGCTCTTGTGGGCTATCTGCGAATCAGCCCTTTTGCGACGGTGCTCACAAGGCTCATAAAAATCCAGACGGAACTAGTATTATGAAGTCAGTTTCTTATGTTGCCGAAGAAAATAAAACGGTTTATTTTTGCGGTTGCAAACATAGCAAAAATGGTATATTTTGCGACGGTTCACATTCCTCTTTAAAAGATGCTTAATTCGGCAAAATAAAATGTCAAAACCATCCCAAAATTCACCAAAAAAAACTCGCAATATTCGCCAATTATCGGCACTAATTCCTTATTTCAAACCCTATAAAAGAGAAGTAGTCTTTGCTTTGCTGGCACTTTTGATAACTGCTTTAATGGTGTTATTTTTCGGTAAAGCCATAAAATATTTAATCGATTTTGGCTTCTCTCAGCGCGATCAATTTTCATTAAATTTAATCTTATTAATTTTTGTTTTGGCGGTGGCGATTATGTCGGTAGCAGGATATTACCGTTCCTACTTAATCAATTCTGCATCGGAAAAAGTTATCGCCGATTTACGAAAAAAAATATATGATCATGTCATTCGCGTTTCCGCCGAATTTTTTGAAATTACCAAAACTGGCGACGTGGTTTCTAGGCTTTCAGTTGACACCGCAATTCTTTACAATGTTTTAAGTAACACAATTTCATTTTTATTAAGAAATTTAATTTTGTTTTTAGGTGGAATGTTCTTCTTATTTATAACCAGTCCTAAGCTCAGCATAGTTTCTTTCTTGTTAATTTTTATCGCCATAATGCCGATTTTCGTTTTGGGAAGATTGGTTAAAAATTTGTCACATAAATCACAGGCCTCTTCATCTTTTGTTTCGTCCCATATTGAAGAGTCAGTAAATGGAATCAAAACCATTCAATCATATTTATGCGAAGATAAAGAGGTACGAAATTTCAATAATTTTGTTGAAAATTCTTTAAAAATTGCGCTTGAAAAAATTCGCATAAAATCACTGATGGTGGCGATGGTGATATGCTTAGCTTTTGGTTCAATTGCGGTGATTATTTTAATCGGAAGTCAAGACGTTATTCATAATAAAATAACCTCGGGCGACTTATCTTCGTTTCTTTTTTATTCAATAATATCGGCAACTTCCCTTGTGGCTCTAAGTCAAATTGCGGGTCAATTGCAAAGCGCTTCAGCTTCGGCGGAAAGAATTTTTGAATTACTCGAAATAAAATCGCCAGTCAAAGAAAAAATTGATGCCGAAAAATTTATTGAAACAAAAAATATTGATATAAAATTTAAGGACGTATTTTTTTCCTATCCAAGTCGCAAAGATTTTAATATTTTACAAAATTTTAATTTAGAAATAAAATCCGGTCAAAGCATTGCCATTGTTGGCTCTAGCGGTTCAGGAAAAAGCACAATTTTGCAATTATTGCTCAGATTTTACGATATTGATAGCGGTTCAATTTCTTTAAATTCACAAGATATTCGTAATTTATCTTTTAGTGATTTGCGTAAAAATTTTTCTTATATTTCGCAAGATTGTTTTATTTTTTCGGGGACGATTTTAGAGAACATTGCTTATGTTGATAAATCAATAACTTCAGAGGCGGTAGAAAAAATTATTGAAGATAATTCGGCATTGCATTTTATTAAAAATTTGCCACTCGGAATTCATAGTTTTGTTGGTGAAAAAGGCATTAAATTATCAGGTGGCGAAAGACAAAGAATTGCCATTGCTCGGGCTATTATCAAGGACTCAACGATTTTACTTCTCGATGAAGCGACTTCGGCTCTTGATAATCAAAATGAAAAATATGTTAATCAAGCGATGCTTGATTTTGCTCGTGATAAAACGATTATCACTGTTGCTCACAAACTCTCTTCGATCATCAACGCCGATAAAATTATTTTTGTCAAAGATGGTCAAATTGTTGAGGCGGGAACTCATCACGAATTAATTTCCAAAAATGGTTTTTACCAAAAAATGTACGAAGCCGAAATCATGGAAGAATCGATTCAAAGTTAATTTGAAGATTAAAGCATTTGGCTATGCCCCATCGACTAAAAAATTATAATTATTTCTTTAATGACAATTTTGAAACCCCCATTTTAAAAACTTTCGCAATTTCGAATCAAGATTATGTTTGACAATTTGCGAGAAAAAACAATTATTTAAGTAATCAAAAACTTTTTAATCTAAAAATTTTATAAATTTTATGAGCAATTTTGAAGAAATCATCGATCTTACCCAAGAAATCACAACCAAATCCGACCTATTAGTAAATAAGGTTGCGGAGCTTAGTTATTCAATCGCTAGCAGTGGCGGAGTGAGCCCATTAATGTTCGGTTTTAGTGTTTTTATTTTATCATGTTTTGTTGGTTATTTTGTAGTTTGGAAAGTTACGCCAGCACTACACACTCCATTGATGTCGGTAACTAACGCTATTTCGGGCGTAATAATTGTCGGTGCTATTATCGCGCTTGGTTCGGCTAAAAGTTTTGGATTTATTTCAATTTTAAGTTTTATCGCCATAATCATTGCTTCTATCAATATTTTTGGTGGTTTTTTAGTTACTTGGCGGATGCTTCAAATGTTTAAAAAGTAAATTTTGTGATCAATTGTAAAAAAAATATTTTTGACATTTCTTGGTTTAAAATCCTTGTCATCTTTATTTTCTTATCTTGCGGTCTAAGATTCATTTTATTGATTCAATATTTTAGCGAAACTACAATTTCCTTTATCGAAATTATTAAAATTTTCTCAATCGGATTATTCTTTGATTGCCTTACTCTCTGTTATTTTGCAATCTTGCCTTCAATTTACTTTACATTGCTTCCGCAAAAATTTTTTAATCACAAAAAACATCAAATTTTTCTCGCCATAATTTATTTTATTTCCATCAATATTATTATTTTTTCGATTTTCTCGGAAATAGTTTTCTTTGAAGAATTTAATGCACGTTTTAATTTTATCGCCATTGATTATTTAATTTACACCACCGAAGTCATCGCCAACATTGTTGAATCTTATCCGATGGGGCTTTTATTATTGATAATTCTCGCAATTAGTTGGTTAATTTTTTATTTTTCTTATCGAAAAATTGTGCAAATTAAAATCGTTAATTTTAAAAATCGTCTTAAATTTTTTGGGCTAATTTTTTTAATTTTAACTCTCGAATTTTTTGCAATTGACGTAAACAAAATTGATGAATTTTTTGATAATAATTACAATAAAGAACTCTCGCAAAACGGCATTTATCAATTGTTTTCGGCTTATCGCAACAATCAAATTGATTATGATAAATTTTATACAACAAATGATTTAACCCTCGCCGAAAATCGTCTTCGTGATTTAATTTCTAAACAAGAGCCAAGTGCCAAATTCGTTGATAATCAAGGGATTGAGAGATTTATTTCTGCTAAAAAAAAACAAAAAGAACAAAAATATAATATTATTTTTATCACCATCGAAAGCATGAGTGCTGATTTCATGACATATTTTGGCAATAAAGAAAATCTTACGCCGAACCTCGATAATTTTGCGAAAAAAGGTTTGTTTTTTACTAATCTTAAAGCGACAGGAACCCGCACGATTAGAGGTCTTGAGGCGTTAACTTTGGCGATTCCGCCGACCCCCGGTAATTCAATCGTGCGTCGCCCCAATAATGAAAATTTATTTAACATTGCCACGCCACTCAAGCAACGTGGATATGACGCCAAATTTATTTATGGCGGGGACGGCTATTTCGATAATATGAATTATTTTTTTGCCAATAATGGTTTTGAAATTATTGATCGTCCGCAATTTGCAAAAAATGAAATTACTTTTTCTAATGCGTGGGGCGTTGCTGATGAAGATTTATTCGACAAAACCATTGCCGAGGCTGATAAATCCTATGCCAAGGGCAAGAATTTTTTAAATTTTGTGATGACCACTTCCAATCATCGACCCTTTACTTATCCCGACAATAAAATCGATATTCCGTCGAAAACTAATCGTGACGGCGCGGTAAAATATTCCGATTATGCCATTGGGCAATTGATTAAAAAATCGCAACAAAAACCGTGGTTTGATAATACGATTTTTGTTTTTGTTGCCGATCATTGTGCTGGCTCTGCCGGCAATAGCGACGTGCCTTTATGGCGTTATCAAATTCCGGCAATTTTTTACGCTCCAAAAATTATTAAGCCACAAATTTATGCCGAAAATTCAAGCCAAATTGACATTGCGCCAACATTATTAAGCTTTCACAATCTTTCTTATAAATCAAAGTTTTTTGGTGTTAATGTTTTAAATAGTGATAAAAAATATATTTCAAGAGCTTTTGTCAGCACCTATTCTGATTTAGGATATTTTACTGATAATAAGTTATTTTTACTAAAACTTAAAAAACAACAAAAAGTTTATGATGTTGAGCTTAAAAACTTTGGCTATCAAGGTTCGAAAGAGGTTTTGACTACAAAATTTTCTGAAGAAAAACTTTTAAATGCTAAAGATTATTATCAAATCGCTAGTGATTATTTTAAGAAAGGTAAGCTTAAGGAAGATTTAATTTTACAAAAATAATTTACAAAATAAGAATTATTCTATTATGTTTTAATAATTAAAAAATTCAAAATATATACCAAAACAAATTTTATGAGAGGTCCTAGAAGAGCAAGTCAAGTTTCAGGTGATGCGGTGGCGGGGGGGCTCGCTGCACAAAGTCGAGTGCAAGGAATGCTTGCTAATTGGGAGAGGGACGCAGCCAAAGAAGAAGCTGAAAAAGCGGAGAGAGATAGGCAAGCGAAATTAAGAAAAAGTATTGAGGATAATCAAATTAAAGAATATTTAGAAGAGTTTAAGGCCAAAGAAGAACAACGTAAAAAAGAACAAGCCTCAATAATACGAGCCCAGCAAAGTGAAATAGCAAGACTAAAAATTCTAAAAATAGAGAGCGAGCGACACAAACGTTTATCAAAAGAGAACCTGGCCTTTCAAGCGAAGCAGGCAGAAGAGCGGGCCAAAGTGCAAGCCGAGGAAAAAGCTAGACGCGAAGCCGAAGCTAAAGCTAAACGCGAAGCCGAAGCCCAAGCTCAAGAAAAAGCTAGACGCGAAGCCGAAGCCGAAGCTCCCAAATCCCAAGCCAATCAAGCGAAAGATATTCCGTCACTATGGCATTCTTTTGCTACAAGTTTGTTGCAACAAAATGATCAAAAAACAAATCAGCAAGCAAAACTGCTAAAAGAAACAGATGACAAAATAGAAAATTCTCTTCCGAATTGGATGGCTTTAGTTAGCGGATTATTGAAAAAACAAGAAGAAAAAAAACCCGAATTACCGCCGCAAACAAATCCTCCACCCATCGATATTCCAAAACCAAAAGGAGTTCAAAACACTGCCCCAGTAAAAACCGCTCCAAGTAATCTAATTTCTCAAACTACAACTAGAGCTCCCTATAATTATTCGCATAGTTTGGATATATATCGTCTTCAAGAAAAATTTGATAATAATCACAATATTTCTTATAATTCTATAAAAAATAAAACTTATTTTGATCAAAGGGTTGCGAAATGGGATGCGGAATTAAAGGATATTGGCTTAATAACAGCCCCGCCTCGAAGGCCAAATGAACAAAGACTTATGGGATTCGAAGGTTATATAAAATATTTAGACAGCAATATTAAACAATTGCAAACACAAGAGTTAACGCAAGAGGAATTACGAAGTGGAAAAAATCCATCGGTTAATCAGCAAAAATTAAAAACATTAATCGCTTTTCATTATTTAGAAATGGCAAAAGCATTTTATTCTTCTGGACAATTGCATATGGGTGGAATTGAGGGAGAGCATTTTAAAAAAGAAAGTGTTTTTGATATGGTTCCAATAAAATATAAAGAACATTTAACCGAGCTTGACACTTCAATAAATAGCTATAGATTGCCAAGAATGGAAAAAGAAAATATCAGAGATGAAGTTTTAAAAATTGAAAGCCTTATAAAAAACTATTTTCCTAATGAGCATCTTGGGAGGATGTCACAAAGTGTTTTGAGGGGGGGAGGTAATCCTAATTTAAATACTTCAAATTCTGTGTTTAGTGGGATAAGCGATAAAATTGTTGCAGGGAGAGAAATGATTAAAGATGAATTTATGGAGGATTATAATCATTTTGGCGGACCAACAATTGCTACAGCTTTTAATAGTGCACAAAAAGTTGCTAGGCAAATTGGTCGGGTTGTTGGTCGTGGTGCTGATGCTGTTGCCGATGGTATAGTTTGGACTGGAGTTAGAGCGACTCCGGGTGAAATGAAAATGTCTAATGAAATAAAAGGCGATACTGGCTTGGGTTATCAAACTAATTTTCCAAGTGTTTATGCACATGATTCACGTTTAAGAGGAGAGCAAGCGCAAGCTAGTAAACTTAGTCGAGATACTCAGCCTGGTGCATTGGCAAAAAATCTAAGTCAAAGAAAGAGTAAAAGATATCTAGCTATGGATAACCAAGCTGGTGATAGAAATTTTCATGGACCTTATAACGAGAATCATGGTGGGAGATAAGGATTATCTGAGTAATTTGTTAACTAGAAAATGATAATTTAACCTAAATATTCTTGTCAAAATTAAAACAAAACTTCAACTTGCAAAACTTCAAAAAAACTCTTAACCTAGTGAAATAGTCAACTTTTATTTTTCAAAAATGTTAAGCAATAAAATCACTTTAGGAGCTTTTCCTGCTTCGCAAAAAATTTATGTTCCGAGTAAAAAATTTGCCGATATTGCGGTGGCGATGCGTCAAATAAATCTCTCCAAAACCTCTGCTACCAAGGATTTCAAGGTTTATGATACTTCGGGAGTTTACACCGATCAAAATTATTTAGATAAAATCGATCTTAATAAAGGCTTGCCGAAAATTCGTCAAAGTTGGATCTTAGAGCGTCAAGATGTCGAGCCTTATGAAGGACGTAATATTCGCCCCGAAGATAACGGCAAAAATTTAGCAAAAAATAAAATTGTTCCCGAATTTGATTTGGCAAATAAAAAACCACTTCGTGCCAAAAAAAATTGCGTTCCGACGCAAATGGCTTATGCTCGCGCCGGCATTATTACCAAGGAGATGGAATATATTGCGATTCGTGAAAATATTGCTCGTGAAGAAGAATATATTAAAAATAACGCACCAAAAAATCGTTTTTTGGGCGAGAATTTTGGCGCCAAAACACCGGCTTTTATTACCGCAGAATTTGTGCGTGATGAGGTGGCGAAGGGCAGGGCGGTGATATGCGCTAACATTAATCATCCCGAGTTAGAACCGATGATTATCGGCCGTAATTTTTTAGTAAAAATCAACGCCAATATTGGCAATTCGGCAATTTTTTCTTCGGTCGAAGAAGAGGTCGAAAAAATGATTTGGGCAACCAGATTTGGTGCGGATACTTTGATGGATTTATCGACGGGAGTCAATATTCACAATATTCGCGAATGGATTATTCGCAATTGTCCCGTGCCCGTCGGCACCGTTCCGATTTATCAAGCTTTGGAAAAAGTTGGCGGAATTGCCGAAGAATTAACTTGGGAAATTTATCGCGACACCTTGATAGAACAGTGCGAACAAGGTGTTGATTATTTTACAATTCACGCCGGAGTGCGTTTACCTTTTATTCACTTAACGGCAGAGCGGACTACGGGGATAGTCTCTCGTGGCGGATCGATTCACGCTAAATGGTGTTTAGCTCATCACAAAGAAAATTTTTTATACACTAATTTTGAAGAAATTTGCGACATCATGAAGCAATATGACGTCACTTTTTCTTTGGGCGATGGACTTCGTCCCGGATCAATCAACGACGCCAATGACGAAGCACAATTTGCCGAATTAAAAACTTTAGGCGAGCTTACAAAAATTGCATGGAAGCATGATTGCCAAGTGATGATCGAAGGTCCAGGGCATGTTCCGATGCATTTGATTAAAGAAAATATGGAGAAACAGCTTGAATTGTGCCACGAAGCGCCTTTTTATACACTCGGGCCACTCACGACCGACATCGCTCCCGCTTACGACCACATCACTTCAGCCATTGGTGCTGCGATGATTGGTTGGTTCGGCACCGCAATGTTGTGTTATGTAACGCCGAAAGAGCATTTGGGTTTGCCCAATAAAGACGATGTTCGAGCGGGCGTTATCACTTACAAAATTGCGGCTCACGCTGCGGATTTAGCGCGAGGCAATCAAATCGCTAAAGAACGCGACGATGAATTGTCAAAAGCCCGTTTTGAATTTCGTTGGGAAGATCAATTTAATTTAAGTCTCGACCCAGAAATGGCAAAGTCTTATCACGATGAAACACTTCCGGCCGATGGTTCAAAATTAGCGCATTTTTGTTCAATGTGCGGGCCGAAATTTTGTTCGATGAAAATTTCGCATGATGTGCGTGATTTTGCAAGAAAAGAAAAGGAAAAGGAAGTTGAGGCGGGCATGAAAGAAATGAGTGATAAATTTAAAGAGTTAGGTTCCGAAGTTTACGTAGCAAAATCTTAATTGATTAAATTCCATAAGTAAAATTTCAGATTAATTTGTTATAAAATTGAAAAAAAATAATAAAAATAACATGAAAATCTTAAAAAATTCACCACTGATGAAACTTAGAGAGATGACGGTTCGTGGCAGTATAATTCGTGCGATAATCTATACTTGCGGACACATTCTAATCGCCTTAACTTGCAATAAATTAATCACTAATGCCAGTTTTGAATTGGCCACTTTAGATGCGATTATT
>SYAR01000070.1 GCA_005787525.1 Rickettsiales bacterium | reverse complement strand
CCGGCGTCGTCATCGGCGATCGTCCTTTGCGAGAAATTTGTGCACTTTATAATGATGAAGGCTCGACCATGCCGGCGGTTGGCTATTCGATGAAATATGCTGAGTCGGCGGGCCTCATGAAATTTGACTTTTTGGGATTAAAAACTTTAACCACAATTTTAGAAACTGTAAAACTTGTTTACAAAACTCGTGCTATAAAAATTGACATCGCCCATTTGCGTCTCGACGATAAAAAAACCTTTGAAATGCTTGCCAGTGGCGATTCAATCGGGGTTTTTCAAATTGAATCTTCGGGCATGCGTTCGGTACTTCGACAAATGCGAGCCGATAAAATTGAAGATATTATCGCTCTCATTTCACTTTATCGCCCAGGGCCGATGGACAATATTCCAACTTACATTCGACGCAAACATGGCGAAGAAAAAATTTCTTATCCACATCCGCTTCTTGAGGCGGTTTTGAAGGAAACCTATGGTGTCATTGTTTATCAAGAACAAGTGATGGAAATTGCTAAAATCTTGGCGGGGTATAGTCTCGGCGGAGCTGATTTACTTCGTCGCGCCATGGGCAAAAAAATTAAAGAAGAAATGGATCAACAACGTAAAATTTTTGTCGAAGGTGCCAAAAAAAATAATATTTCTGAACAACAAGCCAATGAAATTTTTGATTTAGTCGCTAAGTTTGCCGGTTACGGCTTCAACAAATCTCACGCCGCCGCTTACGCCATGATTTCATATCAAACGGCTTATTTAAAAGCCCATTTTTTGCCCGAATTTTTAACCGCTTCAATTAATCTAGAAATTGACAATACCGACAAAATTAATATTTTTTTACAAGTCGCCAAAAGCCACAAAATTCCCGTTCTTGCGCCCGATATCAATCTAAGCCAAGCCAATTTTTCGATTGAAATTCTAAATTAAAATGGATTATAAAATTAAAATTAAACATATCAAAGAATCTTGCATTTTAACCAAGATTCCCAAGGATTCACAAGGTTTTATTTCGGCAGAAATTTCGCAAAATTTTAATAATTGTGATAAAATTTTTATCGCTCAAAATGATGCCGAAATTGAAATTATAAATCGTCAATTAAGATTTTTTCAGCCAACGGAAAATATTTTAAATTTTTATGCTTTTGATTGTTCGCCTTATGACAGAGCTTCTCCAAAGCCTCAAATTTTAGCAAGTCGTATCAAAACTTTATATAATTTAACTTCGCGAATCGTCGATAAAAATTATTTTATTGTCACTTCGATTAACGCTTTGATGCAAAAAACTATCGCGCTAAATGACATCAAAAATTTAGGATTATTTTTGCAAGTCAAAGCCAAAAATTCCTTAAATCAAATTAGTGAATTTTTGATTAACAAAGGCTACACGCGCCAATCCAACGCCAACAGCGTCGGCGAGTTTGCGGTGCGAGGCGGAATTATCGATGTCGTCATGCAACAAGCCGGCGATTTAATTGGTTATCGCATCGATTTTTTTGGCGATGAAATCGAGTCAATTAAAATCTTCGATCCAATCAGTCAAATCAGCCAAGAAAGCGTTAAAAATTTTGAAATTTTGCCGATTAGCGAAGTGCTTTTGAATCAAAAAACCATCGAAAATTTTCGTCAAAAATATCGACAAAAATTTGGCGCTTCGATTGATGACCAATTTTATCAAGCAATTTCTGAAGGTCGCACTTTTGACGGCGTTGAGCATTGGCTCCCAATGTTTTATCAAGAAAATTTAATAAGTTTTTTTGAATATTTAAAAAATCCGGTAATATTTTTCGACGAAAAAATTTATAATTTAAGTCAAGAACGCGAAACTTTAATTCACGAAAATTATCAAGCGCGATTGCAAGAAAAAAATCACAAAAATTCGACGATTTATAATGCGATTGAGCCTAATTCTTTATATTTTTCGGCATCGGAAATTTCTGGGCAAATTGCCGAAAAAATTAATATTGAATTTCAAACTTTTGAGAGCGTTAACAACAATAATTCTCAACGCAGAATTATTGATTTAGAATTTAAAAATATTCCTGACTTCGCCCTCGCCTCTAGGACAAATAAACAAGACGTTATCGAATTATTAAAAAATTTTTTACAAAATTATTCGACCAAAAAAGTGGCGATTGCGGTTTTAAGCGAAGGCTTTAAAGACCGTTTGAGTCGCATTCTTTTGGATTATAATTTAAGCTTAAATAATGTCGAAAATTTTGTAGAATTTCAAAAAATAAAATTCGGTAAAATTGCCAGTTTCACTTTCCCAACCCATTTTGGCTTTGAAACTAGCGACTTCATCATCATTGGCGAACAAGCTTTATTTGGCGAAAAAATTGTTCGTAAAAAAATTTCCAAATCAGCGTCGGAGCGATTAATCGAAGAAAGTTTGAGCATAAATTTGGGCGAATTAATTGTCCATCGCGACCACGGTATTGGCAAGTTCGACGGCATTCACACCATCAGCGCGCTCGGCATCAAAATCGACATGATAAAAATAATTTATGGCGGTGGCGATACACTTTTTGTGCCCGTCGATAATATTCATTTAATTTCACGTTATGGCGCCGAAAATTCTTTGGTGCAACTTGATCGACTTGGCGTTGCTGGCTGGCGCAATCGTCGCGACAAAGTTCGTAAAAAAATTAAAGTCGCGGCCGAAGAATTGTTGAAAATCGCTGCTTCGAGGCAATTAAAAAAAGCGCCGATTTTTGTCGCCGAAACGCATTTTTACGATGAATTTCGCGCTAAATTTGGCTTCGTTGAAACTGAAGATCAAATGCGTGCGATTGAAGAAGTTGAACAGGATTTACAAAAAGGAACGCCGATGGATCGCTTAATTTGTGGCGATGTCGGTTTCGGCAAAACCGAAGTGGCTCTTCGTGCAAGCGCCATTGTGTGTAAATTTGCCCAAGTTGCCATCGTGGCGCCGACGACACTTTTAGTGCGTCAACATTACAAAAATTTTTGCAAAAGATTTGAAGGAACTGATATTAAAATCGCTCAATTATCAAGGCTAGTCGGCGTAAGCGAAGCCAAAATCGCCCGTGAAGAAATTGAAAATGGCAAAGCCAATATTGTGATTGGAACTCACGCTTTACTTCAAAAAAATCTGAAATTTAATAATTTAGGTTTGTTAATTATTGATGAAGAACAACATTTTGGCGTCGCCCAAAAAGAACAACTTAAAAAATTTCGCACTGAGATTCACGTGCTTACACTTTCGGCAACACCGATTCCGCGCACTTTGCAAATGTCGCTCGCCGGCGTTAAGGATTTAAGTTTAATCGCCACTCCGCCGATTGATCGCCTGTCGGTTCGCAATTTCGTAATGCCTTACGATTCGGTGATTGTTCGCGAGGCGGTGATGCGTGAATATAATCGCAGTGGTAAAGTTTTTTTCGTGGTGCCTCGAGTGCGCGATGTTGAAGAAATGGAGCCAAGATTAAAAATTATTTTTCCCGAATTAAAAATTATGCACGCCCACGGGCAGATGAATCCGAGCCAACTCGAAGAAATTATGAATGATTTTATCGATGGCAAAATCGACGTGTTATTATCGACGACGATAATTGAGTCGGGCATTGATATTTCTAGTGCCAACACCATGATAATTTACAAAGCCGAAATGTTTGGATTGTCGCAACTTTATCAACTTCGCGGTCGCGTCGGACGCGGAAAAATTCGCGGTTATTGTTATTTTATGCTCGATAATAAACATAAAATCGCCGATGAATCTCGCAAAAAACTCGAAGTTATGCAAAATCTCGATGCGCTCGGAGTTGGCTTTAGCGTAGCCTCGCACGACATGGATATTCGTGGCAGTGGCAATTTACTTGGCGACGAACAATCGGGGCATGTCAAAGAAACTGGCGTCGAACTTTATCAACAAATGCTCGTCGAAACCATCGAAAAAATTAAAAATAATGAAGAATTTTCAAGCGATGATATCGAAAGTTTTGACAAAAATATTACCATTAAACTTGGGATTTCATTACTTATTCCCGAAGATTATATGCCTGATTTGTCATTACGCATGAGCTTCTACAAGAAGATTTCTTATATTAAAAATAATCAAGATCGTGAAAATTTAATTAATGAAATGACCGATCGTTTTGGCAAAATCCCACAAGAAATTTTAAATTTATTTGAAGTTGCTTTATTAAAAAATTTATGTCAAAAAGTTGGGGTGGAAAATTTAGAAATCGCTCATGATGGATTTATTATTGCTTTCAAAAATAATAAATTCGCTGGTGCCGAAAAATTAATGAAAATGATTTTCGAAAATAAAAATAAAATGCGTTTGGTGAGTGGGCAAAAATTACTTTTCGTGGCGAATTATAAAACCCTCGAAGAAAAAATTAATTGCGCTCACGATATTTTAAAAAAACTACAAAATCTTTTATAAAAATGGCAAATATTAAAAGTGTTTTTGATAAATTATTCAAAAAAAAATTAGATGAAAATGCGGTTCCAAGTGCCGATAAATCATCGTCGGGAAGTGCTTTAAGCGAAGAAGGTGGCGATCAAAACTTCATTAGCAATATTAAAGATTCAACGCAAAAATCCGAGCAAAAATCTGAAAATTCTTCCGCTAAAATCAGTGAAGAAGATGGTAAAAAAATCGATGATATTATTGACCTTTTACGTAAAACTAATATTCGACCGATGGCGAATCAACAACGTAATCTTGATCGCGAAGAAGGTGGCATGGAGCATGAAAATAAAGAAACTGAAACCCACACAATTGACGAATGGGATAGTCGTGGTGACGAGATTATTAAAATGGCGGAATCGCATCCGATTAATAAATCTACCAGCAAAAAATCGATGTTGTGGAATTTAAAACGTAAAAAATTACAAGAGAAAAAAATTAAAGAAGAAATCGCTGAGGTAAGTAAAGATTTAAAGCAATTAAAGGTACAAAAAAGTTCTGAGCAAGGTGGCTCGGAGTTTGATAGCCGTAGGAGCCAATCCACACTTACTCAAAGAATTAATGCTCTTCGCGAAGATCGCAATTATTTCAAAAATCCCTCGAAAATTCGCTGATTTTATTGAGGGTTTTATATTTATTTAACGATTAATTTAAACCGAATAAAACTATCGCTATTATATACCAATTTCGCTAACTGAATTTTGCGATAGACTATTTCTTTCGTGAGATAAAGATTCTCCTCTTTCAAGATCTAAAGATGATCTAGGCGAAGGCACACCAGATGCTAAATTTAATTCGGACACAGAAGGTGAGCGACTATAAAGCGGTATTCCCCCTACTACTAAAGCAGAATTCGCACTTTGGACTATCGTCGCGCTAGAAACTGGATTCATCTCATAACGAAAATTACTCAATGTAGAATTAACAGCACCTAATATCAATCCAACTGTAGCTACAAACGTCCCCGCTACTATAGCAGGAGCAGTGCATTGCGAAGGATCCCTTGTTACTCCAGTGCAAATACCAAATGTAAGAGCGGTAGTGAATCCAACAACAACTAAAGGAGTTGCAAAATTTACAATTCGACAAATTCTAGATCTCATTGCTCCTTGCTCGCTTGCAACATTTTCTAAAACTAAGGAAGCAACGGGGTTTTGATTATTTGGATTATTTTGCATCAAGAAATATTTAATTTTAATACTAATATTAAAATTAAATTATTATTAACTATTTTTAACGCAAATATTATTCGTTGTTTAGACATTCACCAATTTATCGAGCATCTTCTTGAACCAATTATTTTTTGATTCATAACCATCAACCATTTTACTATTCATCATTTTATCACGTAAAAAAATTAACATGCCAAGGGCACAAGTGCTGGAAGTGTTGATTAATTCGCTTGGGGCTAAGTTAAATTTAGAAGGATAACCGATTCTGGTATTTTTCTTAAAAATTTCTGAAGCTAATTTGTCGATACCAACCGTGGAGGCTACGCCACCAGTCAAAACGATGTTCGGAAGCATTCCGAGTGGAATATTGGTTTTTTCTAAAGTCGCTTTTATATTTTCAAAAATTTCCGCTAATCGCGATTCAATAATATTTTTTAAATCTTCACGAGAAATACGAACAATTGTTTGTTCTTCATAACTTTCATTAGCTTTAAATTTTATTACTTCTTTTTCTTCGATTGGCGAAATTATTAAGGTATTATTGAGATTTTTAATTTTTTCCGCCACTTCCATTCTAATGCCAAGTATGGTCGCGATATCTTTGGTGATATTGTGTCCGCCAATTAAAACATGGCCGACATGATAAAATTTTCCATCATAAATAATGCAAAAAGAGGTCGAACTTCCGCCAATATCGATAAGTAAAGAGCCAATGCTTAACTCATTTTCACTAAGGCTCGCAAGCGCTGAACCATAAGGTTCAGCAACATAACTTTCGACCGATAATTGACAATGTTTCAAGCAATTTTCGATATTGCTTATAATTGTTTTTGAAACGCTCGCCACATGAAATCTTGAATATAATTTTTGTCCCATCATTTGACGCGGATTGATGATTGCCGGCGAATCATCGATGCGATAATTAATTGGAATTAAATGAATCGGCTCTTTCAAAGTTTTAGAATATTCGAGACGAACTTTTGCCACCGAATTTACAATATCAGATTGCTTAACTATGCCTTTAAGAATTTTATCAACAACATCTTTGCGCGTTGATAAAATTTGACTTCCCGATATTCCAACAATAATTTTACTAATATTCAAACCCGCCATTCTTTCGGCTTCGGCGACAACATTAATGATTGATTTTTGTGCCATTTTAATGTCAGAAATCGCTCCAAATGAAATGCCTTTTGATTCTTTGTGGCCATAACCTAAAATTTCAATACCGTCATTGCCAATGTTGGCGATAATGCACAACATCTTAGATGAGCCGATATCAAGACAGGCAATGGTTTTGAGGTTTTTATAAGTTTTGGACATTAAAGAAAAAAGATTTAAAAATTTAAACTTTAAATTTACTTTTTTAAATTTAAAAAAATAGATTTTTTTAATATTTTTAATAAAAAAATTAATTTATTACAGTAAGGAATTTTTTAAGAAAATAATTCTCGAATTAATTTATGATTTTTTAATTGGGAATTTGAGTGATTGGTTGGGTTTAAACATAATCATGTGTTGGTAGTGATGCTAAAATTTTTGATATTTTCTCGCCACGAACTGATTCACTTGGAGACGCAGTTTTTTCACTTATTGATAATAAAACACCTGATAAATCCCCTAGAGCTTTGGCAATAATTTTTCCTGTTAAATTTAAAAATCCCAAACTAAGTGAGGTTGCTGTATTTAATTGAGCCTGAATTGCGATAGAATTTTCTGATATTTGACAAAAACCATGCTCTTTGTTTATTAGGTATAAATTAGTATTAGTAATTAAATTTTGGTTAGGTGAATCGGAATTATTTAACGCAAAAATCTTGCCAATATTTTCAATTAAATTAATACTATTCGAATCAGAGTTTGTCGCAAAATTTTTCGGTTCAGAATCATCAATAAGATCCCGAGTCATTATTAAATTTTCTATTATTGGTGATTGAACAATTTTTTTAAAAGTTTTTTATTTTGTTGGCTAGCTTTATCTGCTGTATCTGTTGAATTTATAAATTTTATTTTTTCTAAAATCTGATCTTGGATTTGTGTTTTAAATTGACTTTTTTGGTTAATAGCATCTGTTTTACAAGGGGCATCAAGAAACAAATAATCTTCTACTAAATCATCCTCAACAAATAAATCATAAAATTTTAATTCCATTTCTCTTAAAATTTTCTCAGCGGATTTTTTCTTAAATTCATCTTCTTGTTTTTTCCTTGACGCTTCCAAAGCATCTCCAGCCCCCGAATCATCTCTTGGAAACTTATCATCAAACTCACAAGCCTCGCGCAAAATCAAATATTGCAACATGGCTTTAAATCTTGCTTCACGCTCATCTAATGTTACCAAAGATTTATCTTCGTTTTCTGAATGCATATTTATTTTTTATATTTGCGATTAATATAAATTTGTTGAAGAATGGATAAGCTATTGCTCCAAGTCCAGTAAATAACCAATCCTGCGGGGAACGCCGCCAAAACAATCGTCAAACCGTAAGGCATAAATTTCAGAATTTTAGCTTGCGTCGGATCTGCTGGCGGTGGACTCAATTTTTGTTGAATAACCATGGTAGCGCCCATTAAAATTGGCCAAATTCCTAAACTAAAACTTGAAGAAATTTCAAATGGCAATAAACCAAAAAGATTTAAAATCGTTGTCGGATCTGGTGCCGATAAATCCTTAATCCAGCCGAAGAAAGGGGCGTGACGCATGTCGAGCGTAACATAAAAAACTTTATAAAGTGCGAAGAAAACGGGAATCTGAATCAAAATTGGTAAGCAACCCGCCGCCGGATTGATTTTTTCACGCTTATAAAATTCCATTATTTCACGATTCAAAGCCAGTTTATCATCCTTATATTTTTCACGAATCGCTTCAATTTTTGGTTGAATTTTCTTTAATTTGGCAATTGCCGAATAAGATTTATTTGCCATTGGAAACAATGCCAGCTTAACTATAACCGTCATTCCTAAAATTGCTAAACCAAAATTTCCAAAAATTTTATACAAAAATTCAATGACAAAAAAGAAAGGCTTGGTTAAAAAATAAAACCAACCAAAATCAATGGCACGATCGAATAATTTTAGTTCAAGTTTTTTACTATAATCATCTAAAATTTTAACTTTTTTAGCACCGGCAAACAGATGATGCTCGAGGCTTAATTCGTCATTAACGGCGATTTGAGATTCTTGACCAATAAAATCAACATTATAAAAATTATTTTGATTTTTATATTCGTGAAAATAACTTCCTTCGAAAGGAATTTTTCTGTCAGGAATTATTGAACTCAACCAATATTTATCGGTGATTCCGAGCCATGAACCACTTTCACCCTTATCGCTAAATTTTTGAATTTTATCTTCAACTAAATCTTCATAAGTTTTTTCCGAAAGTATGCCGTTAAAGGCTCCAATCGCACCTTCATGCAAAATATAAGTTGCTTTTTGTTGATTATTAAGAGCTCGATTAATGCGACCGAAAGGTGCTAAAACAATGGCTTCGAGGCTTCTATTAATAACTTTTTGTTGAATGGTAAATAAATAATTTTCATCGAGAGAAATTTTAATTCTGAACTCAATATTTTGTGAATTATTCCACGAAAGTGTAATTGGATTTTTCGGGGTCAATTTTAAATCATCGGCTTGCCAAAGACTATCGGACTTAGGAAGCTCTAGGTTAGAATTAGAACTCGCAAAACCAAAATCAGCAAAATATCTTTCTTTACTTTCGGCCGGCGAAAAAAGAATAACCTCTTCTTTTTTATCGGGATTTTTAAAATATTGTGCCAAAGTTAAATCGTCAAATCTAGCGCCTCTTAAATTGATTGAGCCATGAAGTGATTTGCTTTCGATTCTAACTCTTTCATTGCTAGTTTTTTCAATTATTTCTTTACCAGTTTTGGCGAGAACAATCACTTCACTTTTTTCTTCGAGATTAATTTTTTTACTGGCTTCGCTTGCTGTATTTTCAATAGTCGGGGCTGGTGAATTAGAATTTTCTTCGGCGATTTTACCAGAACTTTTTTCAGTTTTCAAAACTTTATTTTCTTCAACGATTTTTTGTTGAATAGCAATTTTTTCAAGACGCGGTTTTTCGTAAAACCAAGTCCAAGAAATCATGATAAATACCGACAAGCTTGTCGCTAAAATTAAATTTTTATTATTTTGCGGATTCATTTTTTTAAATTTTTTATTTCATCTACTTAAAATTATTATTTAATTTTAAAGATATTTTTCAATTCTTATTTTTAGTAGATTTTTTTGTTGTTTTTGAATTAATTCGATCACTATTTTTAATAATTAAACATTCCTTCAAAGCCTCGTCAATCGTGGCGATTGGCACTATTTTAAGATTATTCAAAACTTCTTTCGGCATTTCTTCTAAATCTTTAACATTGGCTTGCGGAATTAAAACTTTTTTAATGCCACCACGTAAAGCCGCCAAAAGTTTTTCTTTAAGTCCGCCAATTTCCAGAACCTTGCCACTCAAAGTAATTTCGCCCGTCATGGCGATATCGCGATGAATTTTATATTCACTTAAAAGCGAAATTAAACAAACCGACAAAGCAACGCCGGCCGATGGGCCATCTTTTGGCGTAGCTCCTTCGGGAACGTGAATATGAAAATCAAATTTGTTAAATTTTTTAGCATCGATTTTTAAAGTTTTAGCGATGGATCGAGCATAACTTAGCGAAGCTCTTGCCGATTCTTTCATAACGTCACCGAGGCTTCCCGTAATTTGAATTTTGCCACTTCCTTCAAATTTTAAAGCTTCAATTTCGAGTAAATCTCCGCCATATTGAGTATATGCCATTCCCGTTACAATCCCAACAGCATCAAGCTTTCGAGCCCTGCCATAATCTTTTTTTGCCGGTCCCGAATATTTTTGCAAATTATCATTATTAATGTCAATTTTTTTGGCTTCTTTGGTGATAATTAACTTAACCGATTTTCTAATTAAATTTTCTATTTCACGATTTAAATTTCTAACTCCCGCTTCAAAAGTATAACGTTGAATCAAAGTTAAAATTGCCTCATCTTCAATCGAAAATTCTTTATTATCCAAGCCATTTTCCTTGAGTAATTTAGGGACGATATGTTTTTTGGCGATTTGTAATTTCTCACTTTCAGTATAACCAGAAATATTAATTATCTCCATGCGATCTCTAAGCGGAATTGGAATTGAATTTACAGTGTTAGCGGTCGCCACAAAAATTACTTTTGATAAATCATAATCGACTTCCAAATAATGATCAGAAAAATTAACATTTTGCTCGGGATCAAGAACTTCTAGCAAAGCCGAGGCTGGATCACCCCGAAAATCACTCGAAATTTTATCAATTTCATCGAGAAGCATTAAAGGATTAATGGTTTCAGCTTTTTTCATCGATTGAATAATGCGTCCCGGCATGGCTCCGACGTAAGTGCGACGATGTCCTCGAATTTCGGATTCATCTTTAACGCCACCGAGAGAAACTTTAACATATTTACGATTTAAACTTTCGGCGATTGATTTTGCCAGAGAAGTTTTGCCAACTCCAGGGGCACCGACCAAGCATAGAATTGGTCCGCGGGCACCTTTAGTTTTAATTTGCACTGCGATAAATTCTAAAATTCTTTCCTTAATTTTGGCAAGTCCATAATGATGTTTATCGAGAATTTTTTTGGCATTATTCAAATCGTGAATCGCTTCAGATTTTTCCGACCAAGGTAATGACGCAATCCAATCAAGATAGTTGCGAACTACTCCTGACTCGGATGAATAATTGCTCATTTTTTGTAATTTTTGCAATTCATAATCGCATTTTTTACGAATTTCTTTGGATAATTTTAATTTGGCAATTTTATTTTTTAATTCAGTAATGTCGGGATCTTCATCATGCCCAAGTTCTTTTTTGATATTTTTGAGTTGTTCATTAAAATAAATTTCTTTTTGATGCTTGGTGAATTTCTCTTGAATCGAGCGGCTTATTCGCTCTTCGGCTTCACTAATTTCGATTTCAGTTTTAATTATTTCAAGCAATTTATAAAATTTATTTTTTAAATCTCTTTCATTTAAAATGACCTGCCTTTGTTGATAAGAAGAATTAACGTGACCAGCAATAAAATACAAAATATCTTGGGTAGTTTTGATTTTAGCTATTTCATTTAAAATTTCGACACTGATTTTTTTATTATATTGAGAATATTTAGAAAAACTTTCGGCACATGATTTTACAAGACTTATCAACTCTTTATCCTTGTCGTTGATTTTAGGTTGAATAATTACCGAAATTTCACTAAAAAAATATTGCTCATTGTCGATAATTTTATCTATTTCGGCGGTAACAAAACCCTGAAGAATGGCTTTTAGATTGCCATCGGGGGTTTTTATTAATTCAAGTATTCGACAAATTGTTCCAACTTTATTAAGATTTTCTTTTTTGAATAAATCGCTATCAGATTTGGTTTGAGTTACGGCAAAAATCGGAGATTTTTTGTTATAAGCTTCTTCAATTGTGTTAATTGATTTTTCTCTGCCAACTAAGATTGTTGTAGTCATCTTTGGAAAAATTACGACATCGCGAAGTGGAATCGTGTAAAATTTTTGCTCTATTTTTTGGTCTTTTTTATTTACGGTCATTTTGTTTGAAATAAATTGGTTTTTTTAAGAAAATATTATTTTGGTTTTTGACAAATAACAATCATAATTTTTAAAAAATGCTTTCTTGCAAATTGTAATTTTTATTTTAGATTTTAAATTATAAAAAATTTAGTAATTATTTTTTTATTTTTAAATGCATTACGATAAAAATAATATTTTTGCCAAAATAATTCGCGGAGAAATTCCAGCAAAAAAAATTTATGAAGATGAAAATATTTTGGCTTTTTACGATATTTCAAAAGCTTCTCCTATTCATGTTTTAGTAATTCCGAAAGGCGAATTTATCGATTTCGTTGATTTCGTTTCCAAAGAAAATCCGCAAAAAGTTGCCAATTTTTTTCAAAAAGTTTCACAAATTTCGCAAGATTTAAAAATTGTTGAAAGCGGTTTTCGCTTGATTACCAATAATGGAAGCGATGCTCACCAAACCGTAAAACATTTTCACGTCCATATTTTAGCTGGCAAAAAACTTGGACCATTAATTTCCGCCGACAATCAATTGAGGTAATAAACATGGATAAAAAAATGCATGAGGCTACAAAAATAATTCACGCTGGTAGAAATCCGAAAGAACAAGGCTGGATGGTTAATCCACCGATTTATCAAACTTCGACGATTGTTTTCCCGACTTATAAAGATTTTATGTATGCCGAAAGAGGCTACTCTAACAATGATTTGGTGCAACCTTACGAATTAAAATATGGTCGCTATGGGACGCAAACTAATTTTGCTTTGGAGCGAGCAATTTCCGAAATCGAGGGCGGTTATAATACTTTCGTAACCTCATCGGGCGCGGCTGCGATTAACACGGCGCTGATTGCTTTTTTAAAACAAGGCGATCATATGTTGCTCGTTGATAATGTTTACTCGCCAACTCGTGGCTTTGCCGATAAATTTTTAAAAAAACTTGGGGTTGAAACTACTTATTTTGATCCGCATATTGGTGCAGGAATTTCTAAATTAATTAAAAAAAATACCAAAGTTATTTTTATGGAAAGCCCTGGGTCGCAAACCTTTGAGATTCAAGACGTGCCCGCCATTTGTAAAATTGCCAAAAAACACGATATCGTGACGATTCTCGATAATTCTTGGGCGAGCGGAATATATTTCAAAGCTTTTGATCACGGCGTTGATATTTCAGTTATGGCCTTAACCAAATATATCAACGGTCATTCCGATATTATGATGGGCTCAATCACCGTTCAAGAAAAATATTTCCGTGTAATGTATGAGGCTTTTAGATATATGGCTGTTACTGCCGCGCCTTATTCATCCTACATGGTGCAAAGAGGATTACGTACCGCAAAATTGCGTATGGACCATTGTTTTAAGTCGGGTTTAGAAATGGCGATGTGGCTTGAATCGCGTCCCGAAGTTGAAAAAGTTTTATATCCGGCATTGCCAAGTGATGAAAATCATCAATTATGGAAAAGAGATTTTACGGGCGCGGCGGGTTTATTTTCAATCATTCTCGATAAAAAATATTCTAATGATGCTTTGGCAAGAATGTTAGACAAATTGCATTATTACGGCATGGGCTATTCTTGGGGTGGCTATGAATCATTGATTATTCCGTTCGACGCTTCGAGTATTAGAACGGCAACGACATATCATTACGCCAACAAAACTGCGTTTAGAATAAATATCGGCTTGGAAGATATTGAAGATTTGAAAGATGATCTTGAAGCTGGATTTAAAAGGCTAAAAAGATAAATAATTTATTCGAAATATTTGAAGCGACGAACCAAAGCGACGAAGCCTTGCGTTAAAAAAATAGCCTAACTCAACTTAAAATTAAAAACTCATCGCGGATACGGCGATTTACTCGCCGTGTAGCGATTCAACTTTTCCCTAAATTTGCTTTAGCAAATTTAATTATGCGATAAATTCGGTCGCATAATTTAAGATTCAAAATTATATATTAATGTGCGAAAAGTTGAGATATATCCTTGAAAGCCTTGAACTCCAACGCATTGCCACTTGGGTCGCAAAAAAACATAGTGGCCTGTTCTCCCGTTTGTCCTTTGAAACGAACATATGGCTCGATAACAAATTTAACAGAATTGTTTTTAAGTTTTTCGGCAAATTGATGCCAAGCTTCCCATTCTAAAACCACTCCAAAATGAGGAACGGGAACGCCGTGACCGTCAACTTGATTAATTATTTTTTGTGATTTTTCTTGATTTAAATGAGTAACAAATTGATGTCCAAAAAAATTCCAATCGATCCAGTGATCGCAAGAGCGACCCTCTTCCATGCCCAATAACTTTCCATAAAAATTACGAGTTGAAGATAAATCGCTTACAGGAACTGCCAAGTGAAATGGCTGAATTTTATTGTTCATAATTTACTTTAATTCCCCATTTTTTGCCAAGATATTTTTCAATTTCTTTGCGATCTTCATTGTTAAGAGAGCGGTTGAAAACAATCATCTCGCCAAGTAAACCTTGGAAAAATGAATTTGGTGTGGCGTTATCGCCAGTTTTAACTCCTCCTAAATAAAGTCTGGCAGAATTGTCTGCATATTTTTTCGAGCTTTCAATTAGTTGACTATTATATCCGTCATTTATTTTTAAATTAGATGAAGAGAGATAGCCATTTCTAAAAATTTTTATATTTGAAATATCGCCTCTTAACATTGGTGATTGATAAATAATTATTGAGGCTACGATTTTTTCGTTAGGAATAACATAATCAATACCTGAAGTTGTAGCATTGTCTTCGCCACAAGAGGAAGTAGTAGTAGATGAAGCCAATCCAAAATTACCTTTTTTACCATCAAAACCATATCCCAAATCAAATTCTCTACCGCAATCGGAAGGCTGATAAAGAATCGAACGTTTTTCGGTTGATGAAGTGGCTTTTGGTTCAAAAACAACGAATACACTTGCCGAACGATAAGTTAATATAGCTTGTTCAAGATTTTCTGATCCAAGATAATCATCAACTCCATCAAATCTTATCGAAGGCAATCCATACATGCCATTTGCAATATAAATTGGTTTATTTTCATCATTAGTTTGATTTAAATTAATTCGATCGGAATAACGAACTTCGGCTCCATTCCATCGACTAATTTTATCACCATCGTCAGTTTCACCTTCTTTAAAAGCATCTGCTGCGGTAGCGTCATACCATGTTACGATATAGTTAATCCAAGGCATTGCTGAGCTTTGAGTAACGTTTCTGGCGGTGGTAATTCTCATCGAGGAAACGATTCTTGATGACTGCATAAGTCCAGCTATCATTATCATTAATATTACGATAACAACCGATATTTCTACCAAACTAAAAGCTTTGTATTTTTTAAAATGCATTTTGATTAAATTAAATTTATTACCCTTGTAAAACTTTTTATATTAATTATATTTTCAGTCAAGTTTTTTTACAAAATTCTTATTACAAAATCTTCAAATAAATTTTTTAAATCTTATGTCAAAAGTTATTGGAATCGACTTAGGCACCACGAATTCGTGCGTTGCAATCATGGAAAGCAAAACTAATATCAAAGTAATTGAAAATGCGGAAGGTGCCCGAACTACCCCCTCAATAGTTGGCTTTCTTGCAAATGGCGAAAAAGTTGTCGGCTCCTCAGCAAAAAGACAAGCCGTTACCAATCCACAAAATACAATTTTTGGAATTAAACGTTTGATCGGTAGAAGATATAATGATCCACTTACCGAAAAAGATAAGGGCTTAGTTCCTTACAAAATAGTAGCTTCAGCCAATGGCGATGCGTGGGTTGATGTTAAAAATGAAAAATATTCTCCAAGTCAAATTTCGGCTTACACTTTAATGAAAATGAAAGAAACAGCAGAAAATTATCTTGGTGAAAAAGTTGACAAAGCTGTAATTACCGTGCCCGCATATTTTAACGATTCACAACGTCAGGCGACAAAAGATGCCGGAAAAATTGCCGGTCTCGAAGTTTTACGAATAATTAATGAACCTACCGCGGCGGCTTTGGCTTATGGCTTCGACAAAAAAAACAATGGACAAACAATTGTGGTTTATGATTTGGGCGGAGGAACTTTTGACGTTTCAGTTCTTGAAATTGGCGACGGAGTTTTTGAAGTTAAATCTACTAATGGCGACACTTTTTTAGGTGGCGAAGATTTTGATATGAGGATTTTAAAATTTTTAACTGATGAATTTAAGAAAGATAATAGCGTTGATTTATCTAAGGATCCGCTGGCTCTTCAGAGATTAAAAGAAGCTTCAGAAAAAGCAAAAATTGAACTTTCTTCAACTTTAGAAACCGATATTAATTTACCTTACATTACTGCCGACGCTTCGGGTCCTAAGCATCTCAACGTAAAATTAACTAGAGCAAAATTAGAACAATTGGTCGATGATTTAATCGAACGCACAATTAAACCTTGTCAAAATGCTCTTCAAGACGCTGGATTAAAGGCTTCGGATATTGACGAAGTTATTTTAGTTGGGGGAATGACAAGAATGCCAAAAGTGATTGAAGCGGTAAAAAAACTTTTCGGCAAAGAGCCAAATCGTAGCGTTAATCCCGATGAAGTCGTGGCGATTGGTGCCGCGATTCAAGGTGCGGTTTTGCAAGGCGATGTAAAAGATGTTATTCTTTTAGACGTCACTCCGCTTTCACTTGGAATTGAAACTGCTGGCGGTGTTTTCACTAGATTAATCGACAGAAATACCACGATTCCAACCAATAAAAGTCAAATATTTTCAACCGCGGCCGATAGCCAAACTGCAGTTACAATTAAAGTTTTTCAAGGCGAAAGAGATATCGCTTCACACAATAAATTGCTCGGCGAATTTAACCTCGAAGGAATTGCTCCGGCACCTAGAGGAATGCCACAAATAGAGGTTTCATTTGATATCGATGCCAATGGCGTTGTTAAAGTTTCAGCTAAAGACAAAGCGACGAATAAAGAACAGCAAATTCGCATTCAATCTTCGGGCGGATTATCGGAAGAGGAAATCAAAAAAATGATGCGTGATGCCGAAGAAAATGCTTCATCGGATAAATTGCGTAAAGAATTAATCGAAGCAAAAAATCAAGCCGATTCTTTGATTTACGAAACCGAAAAATCTTTGCGTGAACATGGCGACAAAGTTGATTCTTCAACCAAAACTTCAATCGAAGAAGAATTGAAAAATCTCAAAGAGCTTTTATCTAAGGAAGATGCCAATGTTGACGACATCAAAAAATCTACCGAAGGTTTAATGCAAAATAGCATGAAACTCGGCGAAGCTATTTATAAAAATAGTCAAAATCCTCAACAGCCAAATCCGCAATCAGAGCCTGATTCTACTGAATCTGCAAACAATGATTCAGTTAATCAAGATGGTGGAAAAGTTGTTGATGGCGAATATGAAGTAAAAGACGATAAAAAAAGTTAGGAAATATATTTATTAAATAAATTACTTAACATTTAAATAAATTACTATATTATAAACCGCCTCTTAAAAAAATAAGAGGCGGTTTTTTCTTGTTTTGAATCATAAAAATCATAAAAATTTTTAAATTCAGTGCAATATTAAAAAAACATTGAAATAAAAATATAAAAAGCAAAAATTTAATTTCGATCACATTAACAAATATTCCATCAATCTTTTTAAGCCCGCAATAAATTTAAAACGATTTTTTCAAATTAAGTGAATGTCAAATTTTTTAAAAAAAATTCGCGAGGATAAAAAGATTGGTCAAAGCGAATTGGCGACAAGAATAGGAGTAAGCAAACAATTACTTTCGGGCTTTGAAAATGGTCGAAGCGGTATTTCAAACGAAGTTTTAAAAAAACTTGCCGAGGCTCTAGATGTTTCTCCCGATGCCATCTTGATTGGCAAATCAACAAAACCTTTTGATGAAAATGGACGCAAGCAACTTTCCGAAGCCATGAATATGACTTTCAAATTTTATGGCGACGAGTTTGATAAAGACACAATAATACAAATTTCCACCGAATTATATAGCATAATTGTTGACTTTGATGAGTTAAAAAATGATGCTGATCGTGAAAAATTTAAAAAATCTTTAGAAGAAAAAATCGCCGTCGGACTTGCTTCTAAATGTTTTTTAAAGATAAAAAAATAAACCAAAATATATGAAAAAATCACAAAAAGATCTCGCCAAAGAAGAGCTTGAAAAAATATATGACAATAAATTTAAATGGATTCAAGCAGGTAACGCCTTAAGAGATCGTCTCGGCGATTCTTTAAATACCAATCCAAAATTGAAATGGATTTTACGTTTATCGATTATTGGAAATGTAGGAATCTGGCTTACTTTTATTTCATTAAATTTTTAATTTTTTATGAAGAATAATAGCTCTGATTTTAAAAAAAAATTTATTTTATATGTTGAGGATGAAAATATTCAAGCCAAACTTTTCTCAAAAATAATTGAAAATGAAGTAAAAAATTTTGGATATGAGGTGATAGAATTCGGCAATGGCTCTGATTTTATAGACTTAATTAATTCAAATAATAAAAATTATAAAATTGAGCAATTTGGCTTGATTTTGCTCGATTTGTCGATGCATGATTTTTCTGGAATGGCAATGCTTACTGAAGCTAAAGCTAAAAATATAAAAACTCCAATCGCGATTTTTAGTGCCAGAGAAGATAATTTAACCAAGGCAAAAGCTCTTGAATTGGGTGCGAAAGATTATTTTATAAAAGGCAAAAATTTAATGGAATTAGAAAGATTACGAAAATTCATTATTGAAAATATAGAATATTAATATCTTCTTTGCGCAAAATTTTATAGAAATTTACATTTTTATAAAAAAAGTTATCACTTAAGAATTACAAATTAAGCTATATATTTTTGGATAAAATAATTAAGAAATAATTACTTTTACCAAATTTTCACTTTCATTTAATTCAATTTTTTGCGAGTTTGTGACATTGAGTAAATCCGCACTAACGCTAGATAAATCAAGCTTCGAAGCAATTTCTAAAACCGCAATTGGCACTTTCATCGACAGATTTTTTTCCGATTTAAATTTACGAACTTCGAAAATAATTGCCAATAATTCTTCACCGATTTTTTCAATATTTTCTTGATTAATTATGGTTAAATTTTCCGGAAGTTTGGCGAAATTTCCTCGAGCATGAATTGATTTATTTTGCATAAACTCATCGGCAAAAATTGTAGCATAAATTTCTTCGGTTATATGGGGAATGAAAGGTGCAAAGAGTTTTAAAATATTTTTCAAACATAGACTCAAAGTGGCAATCGAGCTTAATTGTTTGGCGATAATTTGCTGTTGTTGCGAGGCATCGAGTTCAACTCCCGCTAGCTTTTCTGCCGATAAACCATAAGAACGAACTTTGCAAATTTCTAAATAATTATCACAAAAATCTTTCCAAAAAAACTCTTCGACGACTTCGCGCGCCCGCGCATATTCAAAAATTTCAAATTGTTTTTGATAATTTTCTATAACATTTTTTAAACGCAAAAGAATCCAGAAATCCGTAGTCTCGGTGATTAATTGAGATAATTTTTCATCATAATTTTTAGCGGAATTTTTTATGGCGGGTTCATTAAAATATTCTTCTAAAACCGCAAAATGTTGCGAACAAAATTTCGCCGAATTAAATAATTTGGTGATTAATTTTTGCCCAATTTTAAAAATATCTTCGCTATAAGCGATATCGGCTCCGAGATTAGAGGCTGAAGCCCAATAACGCACAACATCGGCGGATTTTTCTTGAATTAAAGCTGTCGGGGTTACGACATTGCCTTTCGATTTACTCATTTTAGTTTTGTCGGAAGCCAAGCACCAACCCGAGATCATCAAATTTTTCCACGGAATCGAAATTTCGCTATTTGAATTTTCTTGCAATTGCGTTGAGCCATCAGCGTTTTTTGCAATATTTCCGTCGGCATTTTTGACCGGATTTAAACTATGCAAATAGGCTTTGGTGATGGTATAAAACGCCCAAGTGCGAATGATTTCGTGAGCCTGCGGACGCATATCGGCGGGGAATAATTTTTCATGACGAGCTTTATCAAAATTAATTTCATCGGAGATGCCTTTGCTCGAAAGCTGTGGCGAAATTGACGAAGTCGCCCAAGTGTCCATAATGTCGGTTTCAGGATATAAAAACCACAATTTACCTTCTGAATCTTTAACAATTTTTTGATTAAAATCATACTCATTAATCGAATAATTTTTATCAGTATAAAATATTTTTTTTGCAGATTCTATTTCACTTTTATTAACCAAAGTAAAGCCTAAAGGAATATCAATCTCTGGATCAACAGGAAGTTGCGAGATATCCGCAGTAATCGATTTATTTGCTAAATTAGGATCATAAGAATGCTCACCAAATTTTACTTGGGTTGAGTCTTCGGGATTGAAACTTTTTAAATTCCACACCGGAAATTTCACTCCGAAAAATCTTTGGCGACTAATGCACCAATCCCATGAAAGCCCGTCAATCCATTGTTCAATGCGGACGCGCATATATTCGGGATACCAATTGCACTCACTCGCTTTTCGCTTTAATTGCTCTTTTTTATCAAGAATTTTA
Organism: Rickettsiales bacterium; assembly: GCA_005787525.1. Lineage (GTDB taxonomy): Bacteria > Pseudomonadota > Alphaproteobacteria > Rickettsiales > UBA1997 > CAILUF01. The sequence goes on along the minus strand of SYAR01000070.1, from coordinate 2,501 downwards.
ATGAACCATTGCGGTTTACTAATAATCTCAATCGGCACACCCGAACGCTCGGCACACTTAACGGGGCGATTGATTTTATTTGATGGAGAAGTGATGGATTGTGAATTTAACAATAATTCGACAATTATTTTTTTAGCTTCTTTGATTTTTTGGTTAGCGATTTTTTGATAATTTTCTATAAAAATTTTTGGATTTAGAATTGATTTTTTTTCAATTAAAAAACTAGCATTGAATTCACTCATTATAGCGTAGCCTTCAAATAGTTTTTTATATTCTAAATTTTCATCAACATTAATTAAATTTTTGATCGATCCGTCTGAATCAATAATTTCACGATGAGCCAAGTCAAATTTTCGCCACCATTTTAAATCAGTCTCATCGCCGAAAGTGCAACACATTACAACTCCTGTGCCCTTATCAATTTGCACCGAATTATCGGCGATAATTGGCACTTTGACGCCAAAAATTGGCGTTATGGCGAAAGAGCCGGTTTTACCTTCTTGCCCTTGTTGATTAAACTTGTCTTCGTCTAAAATCAAATTTTTATAGCGTTCATCGGCTCCGTTAATCATCACCGCAACGCAGGCCGGCAGAAGCTCGGGACGCGTGGTCATAATTTCGAGTGGAGAATTTTCACCATCGATTGCAAAATTGATAAAAAACATTTCGCCTTCGACTTCTTTATCAATAATATCGGCTTGAGCTAGAGCCGTGCGGTCGGAAATGTCCCAAAAAACTGGCTGATTTTGTTTTTCGACCAAACCTTTATTGAATAAATCGATAAAAGAAGCTTGCGAAATTTTTTGCGATTCGGGCGAAATTGTTTGATATTTTTGTTCCCAATCGACCGACAAAGCGATTTCATTAAATAAAATTTCAAATTCTTTTTCGGCTTCTTCAACTACTTCGCGACATTTGGTAACAAAAGAACCGCGACCATTTTCATTTTCGTAAATTCCAGCTTTTTTGCCAATAATTTTTTCAACTAAACGCTCCGTCGGCAATCCATTATCGTCAAAACCCATCGGATAAAAAACATCTTTGCCACTCATGCGGTTGTAGCGTGCCACGAAATCGGCTTGCGTATAAGAAAAAACATGCCCCATATGCAAAAGCCCTGAAACCGTTGGTGGTGGCGTGTCGATTACGAAAGTTTGATTTTTTGGCAAATCATTTTTCCATTGATAAATTTTATTTTTTTGCCAGTCGTGACGCCATTTATTTTCAATGATTTTAGCATCATATTTATCGGGTAATTTTGACATTATTCAAGCTCGATTAACTTAGTTTTATAACGATTCATGCCGTAAAAATATAAATTATTTTCAATAATTATCGGCACGTGCAAAACTTTTTTATTTAATGAAAAAGTTTTCTCAATTTTGCCATCAAATGGCGAAATAATAAATAGCTCGCCATCTTCGCGCGACGCCAGCAATTTATCGCCCGCCATAATAACGCCAATATAATTAAATTTGGTAGCAATTTTTTTAGGATTTTTAAAATCGGGCAATTGCACCATCCATTTGATTCCGCCGGTTTTTTTGTAAACCGCAAGCAATTTATTGTCACCATTAATTACATATAAAAAGTCTCCCGCTAGCCAGAAATCAACGACTGAAGCGATCGATTTTTTCCAAATATCCTCGCCGGTTTTTAGAGAAATCGCCTTCATCAAACCGCCATTTCCAATCGCATAAACCACATCATTTTTAACCAAAGGTGTCGCATCAACATCATTAAGAAAAAAATCGGAATTATAAACTTGATTTAAATTTAAATCTTGCGACCATAAATTTTCGCCAGTTTTTTTATTGAGCGCATAAATTTCGCCGGAAGAATATGAGGCGATTAAAAAATCCCCCGAGAAAATGGGCTGAGCACTTCCAAAAATTGCCAAAGATTTTGCAATACCGTAATGAATCCATTTAATTTCACCATTTTGCGCATTTAAAGCAAAAGTTTTATTGTCACTAGAAGAAATATAAACCGATTCGCCATCGCAAATTGGCGTTGAATTAAAAATAACCGATAAATCTTTTTGCCATAAAATTTCACCATCATTTTGATTTATAGCCTTGATTTGATTGACTCCAGCCACTGCAAATAATTTTTCATCACAAGCTCCCAAATGAGCAACTTTATAATTTTTTAGCCATAATTTTTCAAAAATTCTTTTATGCCATAATAATTCTTTGGTTTTGAGCGAAAAGGCGCTTACATCGCCCGAACTATCAATATTAAAAATTTTCTGATTGGTAATTATCGGGGAATAAACAAAGCTTTTAGCAAAATCTTCATAATAAAAAATGTTTTTATACCAAGTGCGCCTAAGATTTATCTCATTTTTTTTATTAAAAAACCAACCACTTTCTCGATAAGAAAAATCTTTAGAAATATTTTCAATTTGTTGATTAGTTTTACTTGCAGAGCCAAGCCAAATTTGATTAATTTGCGATTTTGGCAATTTAATTGTTAGGTTTTTTAATGATTCATCGATT
>SYAR01000069.1 GCA_005787525.1 Rickettsiales bacterium | reverse complement strand
TTTTTCTAATCCCCCTCTCCGCATCGCCAACAAGTTGGCTCTGCGACTCTCCCGCAAGGGGAGAGTGATAAGACCGAAAGTGTTAAAAATATTACCAAAAAATTGTAGGAAAAAAAGGTACCAGGTTACTTTTATTTTCTCCAATTTAAAAAAACTCGTCAAGATTACGGGGTCATCACCCTCCCCTTGCGGGAGGGTAAAATTTTCTGCAAGAAAATTTTGGGAGGGGGTTAAGTTAAAGTAAATCAAGAAATCGTCTTTTTTAAAATTTTGTTATCTCAACTTTTTATTATAACTTAAAACCTTTGATACTCTAAGTTTATGACCCCCCACGGCTAAAAGTTTTAACTACCGTTAAAACATTTTAGCCTGTAATTTGCTAAAAATAGCCGTTTAGGCTATTTTTTATACGCAAATAACCCTCAAGGGGGGAGCTAGAGCCCGTAAGTGTTGCAAGTGTCTTTGTAAAGCGTAAGGGTATAAGGCTTGCGGGGAGAGGGCTAGGGTGAGGGGTTTGTTAAAAAAATTTAGTTAAAATTGAATCGCGATATTCGCGATGAGATTTAGGGGTTTAGATTTTCCTTTTTGATAAACGCTTCATCTTTTTTTTCAAAAAAGATTCGCGACGGGGATTGCGTCGCCTTGGCTTCGTCCTTTTCTTTGAAAAGGACTTGCCCCCGGGATTGCGTCGCCTTTGGCTCCTGATCCCGTTTCTCGCTAAAAATAGCCGTTTAGGCTATTTTTTAAACGCGAGAAACCCTTGTTGATAAACGCTTCATCTTTTTTTTCAAAAAAGATTCGCGACGGGGAGTGCTTCGCTTGGCTTCGTCGCTTTTCTCAATCAAAATTTCATTTTGATTTCGAAGACGACTCCGCGACTGGGACCGCGTCGCCTTCGCTCCTTGTCCCGTTATTCGCTAAAAATAGCCGTTTAGGCTATTTTTTAACGCGAATAACCTAAAAATAGCCGTTTAGGCTATTTTTTTAACGCGAATAACCTTACCACAAGCCAGTCCCGATTCGAGTATCGCCTTTAGAGGTTAATTTAAAAACATTGCCGATGCTGTGTGCTGTAGGGTCAAAGCGTTCTTCGTCGGGTAGAGCGGGGTTCATTCCTGCAGCTTGAAGCGTTCCTAAAACACTTTGGCGACAAAAATAATGTCCGCCCCAAAAAATCGTGTTATAATCGCTAAAATTTTTCTTGATATCTTGAATATTATTCCAATTAACATCTCTTAGTTCTTTTTTATAACGATCTTTAATTTTTTTGTAATCTGGATTGGAAGAGGCGATGTCGGCATCGCGTTTCCAACTATAAAAACTTTGATAAATTGCTCCGCCAAATTGCGTCCCAAGCCCTGATTCGCAACCATGCATCCAGCCTAAGCGAAATCCCGGAGAGCCTTCTTTTGGAGCGTGACGAAAAATAAACCCCATCGGTTTATACCAATATTTAGTGCATGAATTTAAAGAAAAAAATAATAAAATTATTGAGGTAAGTTTTTTAATTTCCATAATAAGAACCATTATAACCTTGACCAAAAAATTGCCCGACCGAACCGCCCGCCCACAGCGGATTGGAATCAAAAACGCCACGAGTTGTGCCCGAGCCACCTTTTTGATAAACATCGAAAGTGTCATTCAGGCCTCCGCTACTTCCGCCAAAAGCACTCCAACTAAAAACTCCGCCATCAAAAAGTCCATCGCCGACGGTGTTGTAATCCTGAGCCATCATGGTTGGATCGTAATAATTGAGGTAATTATCAAAGGAAGATTGTGGTTGAGCACTTACATGCATAAAACAAAAGGAAATGCCCCGCGAATGACCGAAACGATATTCGGAATTGCCAATCATTTTGGGGTCAAAGCGATATCCTTTAAAACGAGTTTTATAAAATCCATTGCCCCGAGCGTAAGAAATAGTTTCGCAACCATCTTTATAGCCCTGTTGAAAGGCTGGCGTTCCCGGTGGCACTTTAAAATTGGTCATTGAATAAAATGGTCTGCCAGCATCGCCTAGCCAACGACAAGAGTTTAGTAAAAAAATTAATGAAGTTAAAATAATAATTTTTTTCATTAACGAAATCCTTTCATAATTGAACTCCAAACCGATGATTTTTGGCGAATGTAAGTCGAGCGATAGCAATACCAAAAGGCATTATCCCACGCATCGCGATATTCGGGTGAAGATGACATGCGATAGCCATCAATTTTATTATTACGATAAAACATTTTATAGAAAGTATTGGAGGCCCCAGAAATTCCAACCTCACAACCATCTTTCCAGCCAATTCGATATTCCTCAGTGGTTTTATCGGTTTCATCTTTGAGCTCCTTATCAACCATTGAAGGTAAAAATTTTTGAGCTCGTGAAGTGCAACTCGTTAAAAGAAAAGCTAAAAATAAAATGATTAAAAATTTGTTAAAAATATTTTTCATTTTGATAATGGTGCATGTTGCATTGAGGGCATACTAACGAAACCTCCAATATAAGTGACGCAAGCAAAGAAAGCCGTTCGCCAACCAGTTTGAAAATAAGGATCATGTTGATAAACGCCCGAACCATAATCTGGTCCTTGTTTTTCTTGATAAACAAAAGAGTTTTGAAAGCCACGATTTGCGAGAGCAGTTTTGCAACCGGCATGCCAGCCTGCTTTGAATTCGGGCGGACCATCGGGGACTTTTAAATCCATGGTGATTGGTTGATAAAATCCCATATTGTCAACACCACGACACGAACTTAAAAGAAAAATTATTGCAATAATGTTTAAAATTTTATTTTTTGTCATAATTTTTTTAAGGAACGTCCCAATCCATGATATAAGTGCATTGCTCCATACCATCAAACCAGCCAAGTCCGTAATCCGATGATTTTTTTATGCGACGAAAATCAAAGCGTGGATCTAAATCAGAAGTTAGACCTTTGGTTACAGCGTTCATAGCTGAATAGCATCCATCGCGAAACCCTTTACCATATTCAGTTTTTGCAGAAGGAAAATTTTTAACTCCCGTTAAAGGACGCGGTTTAAATCCCCAATTCCAATCTGACGGCATTGGTTCAGCCAGTATGCACGAAGAGGTTATGAGTAAAATTAATAAAAATGAAATTTTTAACAATGATTTTAACATTTATTTTTGAAAAATCTTTGAGTGGTTTTAAAAATGTGATTAAAAAATATATTTTTTACAAGCATTGATTTTATTTAAAGATTTTGCAACTAAAATTCAAAAAAATTTTATTTTCAACATAAATTTTGATTTTTAATTTTAATCTTTTAAATTGAAATGAAAATAAATTTAATAAAAAATTATGATGTTTTTGTTAAAAGACCGTGCAATCATTGAAATTTCAGGGCAAGATCGTCAAGAATTTTTGCAAGGATTAATCACCAACGATATAAAATTAGCCACTTCAAAAAATATGATTTACTCGGCTTTTTTGAACGGAGCAGGGCGTTTTTTTGTCGATTTTTTTATTCATGAAATTGACGAAAAATATATTTTGGATTGCCATATTTTTGAAGTTGATGAAATAATAAAAAAACTCAATCTTTATAAATTACGTTCGCAAGTTGAAATCAAAAAAAATCAAAATTTATTTGTTATTTTTAATAATGAAAGCCTTGGATTTGTTGATCATAGAGCCAAAGATTTTGGTTGTAGATTTTATGTTGATCAAGCTGATTTGAAAAATTATGAAACTCAAAATTTAATTTTTTATCACCAAAGAAGAATTAATTTTAAAATTCCCGAAGGCTATTATGATTTAACCAAAGATAAATCTTATATTTTTGAATTTGGATTTGATAATTTTAACGCAATTTCTTATCAAAAAGGATGTTATGTTGGTCAAGAAACGACGGCTCGCAATCATTATCGCGGTCAGTTGCGGAAAAAAATATTTTTATTTGAAGTTAAAGCATTTGATGAGAATTTAAAAAATTATATTGAAGAAAAAAATGATTTATCCCCTTTACAATTTGATGGCGATGGCTTAAAAATGGGTAATGTTAAAAATCATGAACTATTAAAAGACGGCAAAGATTGCGGTTTGATTTTATCATCAATTTTTGATGGCAAAACGCTTCGAGGTCTTGTTTTGCTTAAGTTCGATGAGGTTGAAGAAAAAAAAGATAATCCGCTCAATTTTAATTTAATAAGCGAAAATATTTTTTTACAAAATAACAAAATTTTAATTATCGATTAAATAACTTTAATGCAAATTTATCTTCCGATCGCCGAAATTCCGGTCAATATTTTTTTAATTTTAGCGCTGGGATTGTTAACGGGATTTTTGGCCGGCATGTTTGGAATTGGTGGCGGTTTTTTGGCGACGCCATTTTTAATTTTTATCGGAATCCCTTCTCCAGTCGCGGTTTCGACTTCAACTAATCAAATTATTTCCGCCTCAATTTCTGGGCTTCTCGCTCATTTTAAAAAAGGCAATGTCGATATTAAAATGGGGCTTTTTTTGGTGCTCGGCGGTGTTATCGGCTCGTCAATCGGTGTTTCGATTTTCAGTCTTTTAAAAAATGCGGGGCAAATTGATTTGGTCATCGCCATTACTTATGTGCTGTTTCTCGGTTCTATTAGTTTAATGATGCTCTCCGACAGTTTTAAAAATTTTATCGATAAAAAATTCGGTATGGATTGGCATCATCGCAACGACGAAGCGGTTAAATTTCAATGGTTACTTAAAAAAATTGAAAACCTACCTTTCAAAACTTATTTTTCTCGTTCCGAAATTTATATTAGTGTTTTGGTGCCAATAACTTTAAGTTTTGGAATCGGAATTTTGGTTTCGCTAATGGGCGTTGGCGGTGGATTTCTCATGATTCCAGCCATGCTTTATATTTTAAGAATGCCATCAAATTTGGTGGTTGGAACTTCATTATTTCAAATCGTTTTTATCGCCAGCAACGCCACTTTTTTACAAGCGATTACGGGAAATAATGTTGATTTAGTTTTGGGAGTTTTGATGATTTTAAGTTCGGCAATCGGTGCTCAATTTGGTTCTCGCGCTGCTTATAAAGTTGACGCCAACGCCACTCGAACATTTTTAGCGGTGCTACTTTTGATGATATGCTTTAAAATGATGTTTCAATTATTTTCGCATCCAAGCAATATTTACTCACTCGATATTTTGAAATGAAATTTTTAAAAATTTTTTATACATTTTGTTTGTTATTACTGAGTTGCGAAACCTATGCTGGACCTTTAATTTCAGGTATTTCAGCCAATGAAATAAATGTTGATACTGAATTTAAGGGTGCACAAATTTTGTTATTTGGCGCTAAAAATGATGCGGGCAATGTGGTGATTACGGTGAGAGGACCGCGTAAAAATTTTATTATTAGTAAAAAAGAAAATTTGCTTGGAGTTTGGTTTAATGGCGAACGCATAAAATTCAAAAATTCTTACGGATTTTATTCGCTATTTTCGACTTATAATGATGGCGAGATGATCCAGCAAGAGCTCAATGAATTCGAGCTCGGAAAGAATAATATTCAATTTGAAATTCAAAATAATTTATCGCCGTCAAAAATTAATGAATTTCGCGTTCAATTAATTGATTTGCTCGAGCAAAAAAAACTTTATTCAGCGAGCACGAAACCGATTGACTTTCTTGACGAAACGCTTTTTAAATTAATAATTGATTTTCCAAAAAATATTTTACTTGGAACTTATGTGATTGAAATTTATTTGATAAATAATGGTTCGGTTTTATCTTTCCAATCGATTCCAGTCTACGTAAATCAGGTCGGAGTAAGTGCTCAAATTTCTAATTTTGCCTCAACCCAATCAGTTTTATATGGCTTAATTGCAGTTTTTTTAGCAATTTTTGTTGGCTTTACAACCAATTATTTTTTTGCTCGATTCATCAAAAAATAAATTAAATTATGGCAACAATTATAGTCTGTGTCGATACAAACAACGCGTCAGAAAATGCTCTGCGTTACGCTTGTTATTTGATTAAAAAAAACATTAATCTGAAATTACAAATTTTGGCGGTGATTGAGGGTTCGCATCGTAATTTATTATTTGGAAGTGAGGCAATTGGTTCGCAAAAAAAATTACAAACCGAAAAATTTTTGAAAAAAATTGTTGAAAATGTTTGTGTAAAAAATGAAGTTGTTCCTACAGTTTCAATCCGCGAAGGTGATATTGTCGCTGAAATTACCAAAGAAGTTAAAGCGATTGGCGATTGTAAAATGTTGATTTTTGGTAAGTCGCAAAAATCGCAATCCGACAATACGGTTTTGCCAAAAATTGTCGGCAGAATTGGCGATAAAATCAATGCTCCAGTTTTTATTATTCCAGAAAATTTTGGTGAAAATGATTGGCAAAATTTAATCTAAAATGTTCAAATCTTTTTTTACAATTTCATTTTTTATTTCTCTTTCAAGAATTCTTGGATTTATTCGTGATATTTTGATTGCACGTTATGTCGGCGTAAGCGTTCTCTCCGACGCTTTTTTCGCTGCTTTTCGTTTGCCAAATTTTTTTCGACGAGTTTTTGCCGAGGGGGCTTTTAACTCGTCTTTCGTGCCGATTTTTATTGAAAAATTGCATAATGAAAAGAATCCTCAAAATAATCATGATGTTAAAATTTTTCTAGCAAATATTTTTTCAATTTTGCTTTATAGTTTGTTTATTTTTGTAATTATTTTACAAATTTTCATGCCATTTTTTATGAAAATTTTATTCCCCGGATTTTTTTCTGACCCAGAAAAATCAAGCCTTCTCATTAGTTTTTCGCATATCACAATTTTCTATTTAATTTTTATTTCTTTAGTTTCATTTTTTTCAGGAATTTTAAATTCAATCAACAAATTTGCCGTTCCCGCTTCATCGCCAATTATTTTAAATTCAACTTTAATTTTGGTAATTTTACTTTGCGGTGAAATGTTTCCAAACTATGGCTACGCTTTATCTTGGGGAGTTTTTTTGGCAGGAATTTTGCAATTTATTTTCGTCGGTTTTGCGGTTTATAAAAGTGGTTTTTTAGTTTATCCAAAAGTTCCAAAAATTAATCAAGATATTCGCAAATTTTTTCGTAAATTATTACCGGGAATTATCGGCGCCAATGTTATGCAAATTAATTTGTTGGTCGATTCAATTTTTGCTAGCATGATTATGGGCGCGGTGTCTTATCTTTATTACGCTGATCGCATTAATCAACTTCCGCTTGCCATGATTGGAATTGCGATTGGAATTGCACTTTTGCCCAATTTATCGCGACGCATCAAGAGTGGAGAATTTGAGTCGGCAATTAAACTTCAAAATGTGGCGTTGGAAGCGGGACTGATTCTGGTGATGCCTGCTACTCTAGCACTTACGGTGTTAGCTTATCCGATAATTTCGACCTTATTTCAACGCGGAGCCTTTGGCGAAAATGAAAGTAATTTAGTGTCTCAAGCCTTGATGTTTTATTCCTTGGGCTTGCCTTCTTTTGTTTTGGTAAAAGTCATGGAGCCTTCATTTTTCTCACGTGGCGACACTAAAACGCCGATGAAAATCGCCATTTTGTGCTTGATAAATAATGTAATTTTGAATTATGTTTTTTATATTTTAGAAATGGGTTTTATTGGAATTATTTTAGCTTCAGTTTTTTCAACTTATTTAAATTTAACTTTGCTAATTACCAATTTAATTCGCAAAAAACTTTTTTATTTTGAAAAAGATTTTGTTAAAAAATTAATTTCAATTTTAATTCCATCAATTGTGATGGCACTTACTCTCCATTTGTTAAAAGAATATTTTCTAATTCAAGATTTTAACAAAATTTTTGAATTATCGATGATGATTGTGCTCGGTTTAATAATTTATTTTATGACCTCATATTTTTCGGGAAGCCTGAAAATTGTTTCGCAAATTTTCAAATTAAAACGCAAAAAAAATGACAATATTTCTGCCTGAAGATGAAGAAATTTATCGCCAAAATAAAAAAAATTCGTTAAAAAAAATTTTACAAGATTTAAATGTTGAGCCAGAATTCATCTGGGTTGGTGAGAGTTCGAGACGTCGAGTAATTTTTCAAATTGATAATAAAAATAATTTAGGATTTTTTAAAGAAAGAACCAAAGAATTAATTGAAATTGATCAATATCCGCTCGCGGAAAAATCGATAAATTTATTGATAAAACCTTTAAAAATTTTCTTAAAAAAACATCAACAAAATTTTATTAATCAAGTTGTTATAACCAGCTATGACAATGGTTTAGACATTATTTTTCGCATCAATCGCAAAGCCGATTTAAATGAAGAAATGAAATTTATAAATTTTGCTAAAGAGCATTTTTTAAATTGTTCATTTGAGATAAAGCAAAATTTAATTCCACTTTTTTTTAGTCGTAAAAACCAAATTTTTTGCGGAAATTTAAAATTAAATTTATCAGGCGATATTTTTTTGCAGGCTACAAAATCAGGGCTTGAGCATATAATAAATTTTTTACGTAAAGAAATCTTAGCACAAAAAAATATCAAAAAAATTGCCGATATTTATGCTGGATTTGGAGTTTATTCTTTTGCTTTAAGCGATTTGAATGCTTCATTTTCATGCTTGGAAGGTTCGCAATCAATGGTTGACGTTATTAAAAATAATTCTAAAAATTTACAATTATCGCAAAAAATTCACGCGCAATGTCGCGATTTATATGGCGATCCGCTTAACGTCAAAGAGCTCGCCGAGTTTGATAATGTAATTATAAATCCACCACGCAACGGTGCCGAACCACAAATTAAAAATATCGCTAAATCGAAAATTTCGTCTTTGCAATATATTTCTTGTAACCCGCAAACCTTCGCTCGCGATGCTAAAAACCTGATTGACTTGAATTATAAAATTATTAATATTTATGCCTTAGATCAGTTTTATTCAACTAATCATTTAGAACTGCTAGCTAGTTTTGTTAAAAATTGAGAAACCTTAATTAAATTCTGAAATTAATTATGTCGCACAAACAAATTGAAATTCTAAACAATCTTCAAGCCTTATATGGCAATACTCCGTTGATTGAAGTCACTTTTAAATATAGGAATAAAATTCGTAAAATTTATGGCAAATATGAGGCTTTTAATTTTAGTGGCTCCATCAAAGATCGTATTGCAATTCATATTTTAAGGAAGGCTTACCAAACCAATCAAATCAAAGAGGGCGATGTGATTGTTGAAGCGACGAGTGGCAACACTGGAATCGCTTTTAGTGCTTTGGGACGCGCTTTGGGACATAAAGTTAAAATTTTTATGCCCGATTGGCTTAGTAAAGAACGCTACGACACCATAGCTTTATACGGTGCTGAAATTATTAAAATTTCCAAGGAGCAGGGTGGTTTTTTACGTTCAATTGAAGAAGGCAATAATTTTGTGATAAAAAATCGAAATTCATTTTGCCCGCAACAATTTACCAACATTGAAAATGTCAATGCACATTTTAATTCAACTGCTCCTGAGATATTTTCGCAATTAAAAAAATTAAATTTAAAACTAACCCATTTTATCGCTGGCGTTGGGACGGGTGGAACGATTATGGGCTTTCAAAAATATTGTAAAACCCATAATTTTGACGTGAAGTGTCATCCTCTCGAGCCTTTAAATTCGCCAACTCTGAGCACGGGCGGTAAAAAAATCGGCTCTCATCGCATTCAAGGAATTAGCGATGAATTTATTCCCGAAATTTTAAAACTTAATGAGCTCGAAAAAATTATAAG
>SYAR01000004.1 GCA_005787525.1 Rickettsiales bacterium | reverse complement strand
ATATTCCTTGGTAGCTCAGTGGTAGAGCAAGTGACTGTTAATCACTTGGTCGGGGGTTCGAATCCCTCCCAAGGAGCCATCTTCTAATCCTAGAAGATTCGGCAAAATCTATTTTCTCCAAGTAAATCAATATTCAAATCCAGTTTTAGTCCCAAGAAGTCCAAAATAATCCATTGACATATAGATTGTTTTGGGGGTAAATTTGGGGGTAAATATTTTTGAATGAATGATTTTACCCCCAATATGCCATTAACCGACATAATCATTAAAAACGCTAAATCAAAAGATAAGCAATATAAATTAACTGATGAAAGAGGCTTACGGCTGGTTGTTCATCCTAACGGCAGTAAATATTGGCAAATGAAATATCGCCATCTTGGCAAAGAAAAAACCTTATCTTTTGGCACTTACCCAGAAATATCATTAAAAGAAGCTAGGAACAAAAGAGATGATGCCAGAAAGCAAATCAGTGAAAGCCTAGACCCTTCACAAGAAAAGAAGTTCAAAAAAATTCAACAACATATTAACGCCGATAATTCCTTTGAAAATATTGCACTTGAGTGGCACGAAAAAAATTTTGATAAATGGAAACCAAAGCACGCTAACAATATTTTAAAAAGATTAAAAGCCGATATTATCACCGAAATTGGCTTTCGTCCAATCAATCAAATCAATGCCCCAGAACTACTTGCTACAATTCAAAAAATAGAAAAAAGAGGTGCTTTTGATATTGCCAAAAGAGCTTTGCAAACCAGTGGACAGGTTTTTAGATACGCCATTGCCACGGGAAGAGCCGAGCGGGATATTTCAGCAGACTTAAGAGGTGCTTTAACAATTAAAAAAACTGTTCATCATTCCAAATTAGAAGAAAACGAGCTGTGTGAATTTTTGCAAAAGCTGGAAAAATATGATGGCGAAGATCAAACCAAAATGGCTTTAAAATTTCTTATTCTTACCTTTGTTAGAACGATTGAATTAAGAGGTGCGAGGTGGGAAGAAGTTAATTTTAAAACCAAAGAATGGCATATTCCCGCAGAGCGAATGAAAATGGGTTTTAAGCATATTGTGCCACTTTCGGGGCAAGCTATAAAAATACTGGAAGAGGTTAAAAAATATAACGGCAATTATGAATTTATTTTTCCAAGTCAAACCAACAAACACAAACTAATGAGTGAGAATACAATGCTTTTTGCAATGTATAGGATGGGTTATCACTCAAGAGCAACTCCACATGGATTTAGAGCGACCGCCTCAACGATTCTCAATGAAAAAGGTTTTAATCGCGACCATATCGAACGCCAGCTTGCTCACGGCGAAAGAGATAAAGTGCGAGCCACTTACAATCACGCACAATATTTAACCGAACGCCATAAGATGATGCAGTGGTGGGCAGATCATTTAGACAAGATTGGGGGTAAAAATTGGGGGTAAAAAAAGATAATTCAAATCAATTAAAACCAATTCTATTTTCAGATTATTTTAATGTTGATAAGAAAAAACTAGAAGAATTTGGGGTTTTTAATCCAATTTTAAATTGCGACACCAAATTATTCGTTGAACCTCTTTTATTAAAAAGCAGTCAAAGCACTATAATTAAAGAATCTTACGAAGTTTTTATAAACTTTTTTTCCGAATTATTATTGCTAATCAAATCATCTAAAACCACAGATGAAAGCGATATTCATTGGCGAGAGGCAAAAAGGCGAGTAAAATTCCCCGAATATAAATCAACCTGCATTGGCTATGGAAGCGGAACCACAAGCGGTGGCGGTGCTGGCAGGGAACTAAATGAGAAAATTCTTAAAAATGCCAAAGATATAATTGCATCAGGACAGGAAAACCCTAAAATGTTCACAATATTACCATTTCTTGAAGAGGGTATCGGTGGCGATATTATTAGCGATATGGCTCAAAAAATTATCGATAATCAAATATGCAAATATACGGTTGATATCTTAGATAAAATTGGTTTGAAAGGTGATTACAAACACACCACAGAAGTTGGTATAAGCTACAATCTTTTATTTAATCCATTCTCTAAATGTGAGTTAAAATTTTTACCTCAAGATATTTTAACCAACCTGCCCTTAGCTGATAATTTTGACAATTGGATTGTTGGACTATCACAAAAGAATTTTGAGTTAAGAAGGCAAGTAAACAATGTTATTGGCGAGACTTGGCTTGAAAAAAATAAAGCAGAGAAAAAAGAAGATATTTTAGGCGCGCTAAAATCTAACAAAGCTTTTTTTCTTGAAGTGGTAAAAATAATCACGAATGAAGATTTCAGCCACTACAATTTAAAAGAAGATTATCAGGGCATTTACAGATGGTTTGAAGATGCAAAATCAATTATTTCGCACAATGATTTAGCAATTTCTTCAATTACAAAAAATGATCAAGAATCTTTAGATAAAGCCGTTTTGGAAATAATATTAAACTTCAAAAACCTTGTAGAAAACAAAGATATTTGGCAGATTTTTTTAACAAATAGAAACGGTAAAATATACCACACCAACGAGTTTTATTCGCAGATGTTGTTTTTTATGTCTTGCCACACTTGGCTTGAAGCTCAAAGCAGTCCAATTACTTTAAATCGTGAATTTGTTTTTGAAGATAAACAGATTTGTTTAATCTTTTCTCTTGGTAATAAATTCAAAACAATAGTTCAAATCAAGCACGCCAATAATTGCAGTTTGGCAAAAATGTATGAGAGGAAAGTTGGTTTTTGTCAGTCAAAAAAACTTTCGGGGTTTTATGTGGTAATGAATTTTAAGGAAAATAACGCCAACCAATATAATCAGATCAAAAAGGTTGAAAATTCAGACTGTAAAATTATTAAAATTGATGCGATTGAAGCGAAAGAAAAACCCCAATTAAAATTTAATTTTGATTGTAAGATTGAGGATGAATATATTGGGTTTGAAGATATGCCAAGCGATGGCGGGCTATATTTGGCGGAAAAGCGAAAAGGTGGCTTTAGTTCACACAAAAAAAATCATCCGCTTAAAAACAAAGTCCAAGAGCTTTGTAAAAAAGAACTAGAAAGAAAAAAATATTCTTCCGCAAACCAGCTATGCGAGCAAATAGCCAAGCAAGTTGAAAATCACCATAAAAATTTATTGCTAGAATTTGCCCCTTATCAAATCTATCTAAATGATGGTGGATTTTGGACAAAAGGCACATTTTATAACTGGTGCAATGTCATTTATAAAGGCATTAAATAGTTTTTAAATCACTAGTGGTTTAAAACAATCACAAGCGACTCTAAATACTAATAAGATTTTATTGGGTTTTATAAGACTCAGATTTTGCAAATAGCGAAATTTTAGTTATTAACTCAATAAAATTTAAAATGAAAAATCAAAACTCCCCTCTTCCAGAAACTGGATTTTTACGCCTCCCTTCAATTCTAAAAATTTATCCAATTGGAAGATCAACTTGGTGGCAAGGCGTGAAGGATGGCAAATTTCCCAAGCCAATTAAACTTGGAAAACGCACAACTGCTTGGAGGGTTGAAGATATAAAAGCCCTTATTGAAAAACACTCTACTCAACAGTAGGTTTTTATGAGCAAAAGAATTTATCCGCTAAATAAAATCAAATATTGGTATTGCTACGATGTAGACGATGTTTGTCGCCTTTATTCAAAATACAAACTGTACTCAAAAACGGTTTTGAAATGGAAAAAACAAGGCTTGCAAGCGATTGATAAAAAAACTCCAACTTTATTTTACGGAGCTTGTATCGCCAAGTTTTTAGGCAAAATGAATGAAGCCAATAAATGCAAAACTGCTTTTGATGAAATTTTTTGCATGACTTGTAAAGATGCAAAAAAGCCATTTAAAAAGCAAATTCAATTGATGCCAGAAAATAGAAATTTTCTTAGGGTGAAAGCGGTTTGTCAAACCTGCAAAAATTTAATGTTTCAAAACTATAAACTTGATGATTTGCAGAAACTCAAGCGAGAGTTTGATGTGGTGCAGGTTTTGGAATTATATGATTGTGAAAATCCCCCCTTGAAGACTCCTTTTTTTAACCAAGCCAAAGATGGCAAAAAGGAGTGTGAAAAAAACTCAATTTTACCAGATTTATTTTTATGAAAATCAAAGAAAACAAAAAAGAAAAACGAGAACAATTTAATCCCAAAAATGAGCGGATAAAATATCAATTTCGCATACATACCAAAAGAGCAATCAAGAAGGATGATAAAACCATTATTGCTGAGCTAAAATATTTAAGAGATTATGAGCTTTTTGACAATTTTGGCGATTTTGAAACTTTTAGCAACACCAAAGCCGACCAATATGTTAATCATCTTTTTGATCAAAATTATTCACTTTCCTATATCAACGATGCTATTAGAACTTTAAAAGTTTTTCTCACTTGGCTTGAAAGGCAAAAAGGCTTTCGATCCAAAATTAATTACAACGATATTGATTATCTAAATATCACCAACAATCAAAGAAGAGCATCAAAAGCAACCGAACACAAAAGATCATATAGCTTTGAGCAAATAGTTAAAACTATCCATCAAATGCCAAACAACACGATGATCGAGAGAAGAAACAAGGCGATTATTTCCGCTAATGCTCTTTGCAGTTTAAGAATTTCCGAACTTAGAACAGTAAAATTAAAAAACCTAATTGAAGAAGAGGGAAAATGCTTTATTCACATTAACCCTAAAGATGTTAATTCAAAATTTGCAAAAAGTAGATATGTTGATTTTATCCAACTGTCCCAAGATATTTTTGATAATTTAATTAATTGGAAAAATGAATTAGTGAAACTTGGATTTATCAGCAAAGACCCATTATTTCCTAAAATTCCAACTAATTTTAATCAATTGAATTTTCTTGAAAGCAGAATCACTAAAGACGAAATAAAATCATCATCACAAATTAGAGATATTTTTAAAAATGCCTTTGAAAAAGCGGGATTTGAATATATCAACCCTCACAACTTCCGCCACACTAGAGCCAGATTTGCCAGCAAACAAAGCCCGCAATATTTAAATGCAACAAGGCAGGCTTTAGGGCATAAAAATATTGATACAACTTTTAGTAGCTATGGTGAGCTTTCAATTTATGAGCAACGAGATGTGATTGCTGGAATAAAAATAATTTAAAATGTGATTATCAAGTTTACTTTAAGGGTTGTTTGTTTAAGATTTTGATAATTAAAAAACT
>SYAR01000068.1 GCA_005787525.1 Rickettsiales bacterium | reverse complement strand
TTAAATTTGTCACAATGATTAATAAAATTCAATTGCCATCTAAAAGAAATTATCAAAATTTTGAGATTTTTTTGTGGCAATTTTTCTCATCTTACAAAATAAATTTTTGTAAAATAAAATTTTCAAAAAAAACTTTTATACAAATTTATTTTTTAGTTTTTTTGACATTTTTTCCTTGCGATAATATTTTTGCCAAAAATCTACCAGATCTTGAATATCAAAAGGAAAAACCTAATTCTGATAAAAAAAATATTGCCCTAAATAATCCTTCAATCAATCAAAATAATCTTGATAAAAATAACAATTTTTTTAGTAAATTTTTTTCCGCTCATCCAAGAAATCAAATTCAATTAGTTGGATCTTCTACTCTCTATCCCTTTATGGCAATTGTTGCAGAAAATTTTGGATTAAATAGCGATTTCAAAACTCCGATCGTCGAAGCTACGGGAACGGGTGGTGGATTTAAACTTTTTTGCTCAGGAATTGGTTTACAATATCCTGATTTTGTAAATGCTTCGCGTAAAATTAAAAATAGCGAAATTGCTAAATGTTTAGAAAATAATATTAAAAATATTGGCGAAATTAAAATCGGTTATGATGGGATAGTTCTAGCAAATTCAAAGCAAGGATCGAAATATTTTCTAACCCTAAATCACATTTTTTTAGCAGTTGCCAAACAAGTTCCAAATCCCAAAAAACCTTTAGAATTAATTGACAATCCTTACCATAAATGGCAAGAGATTGATCAAAATTTACCCAATAAAAAAATTGCCATTTATGGTCCTCCATCAACTTCGGGAACAAGAGATGCTTTTGTAGAATTAGTTTTACAAAAAATATGTAATCAACTTTTGCCATTTCAAAAAATTTATTTTGATGAAAAAATTCGTATCAAAAAATGTCAATTAATAAGAGAAGATGGAGCCTTCATTGAAGCGGGAGAAAATGACAACCTAATTGTTGCAAAATTAAAAAATAATCATGATGCTCTAGGCATTTTTGGCTTTAACTTTCTTGAAGAAAATAAACAAATTCTTCAAGCTAATAAAATTGATGGAGTTGAACCAAGCTTCGAATCAATAATAGACGGTAGCTATAAAATTTCTCGTCCACTTTTTGTATATTTTAAAAAAGAACATCTTGATTTAATTTTTTCAATGCGTCAATTTGTCGGCGAGATTATTAGCAAAAATACTCTCGGTTTCGAGGGATATTTAATGCAAAAAGATCTCATCCCTCTTACTGATTTGGAACTCAAAGCAGTAAGAGAACAAGTAGAAATTGATCTAAAAAATTAATTTCTATTTTTTTAGAGGTTATTTCTTTATTGAAAATTTTTAGAAATTTAACATTTTAAAAATTTTTAATTCTGCCAATATACTTCTCGTCTTAACTACTAAATATCTAACTACTCATGGTATTCATTCCACTTGCAGTAATCGTTACGTTATCTGTAGTATCAACTATCTTTTAGAAAGCGTAAGCTTCTTTTCGTTAGCGAAAAGATGAGAGGTTCATCAAGCGATAATCTCTATACTTGGGCTCGCCGAAGCACAAAAATTCTTCGGCGAGCTAGGAATCAAATCACCTTTATCGCCGTCATCATTTTATTTCGATATTTCCTAAGAATAAAACTATTTAACCCCTAACCCACAAGCCCTAAAATGTTCTTTTATTTGTTTTAATAATTCTGGTAAATTAATCTGCCAAATAAACCTAATTTTAGAAATTACTGATTTTCTTTTCTCTATTTAAAATTTTTTGCAAATAATAATTGCAATTATAAAAAAATCATGTTTATTAAATATAAATGTTTTTCTTAAAATTATTAAAAATAGTTAGCAGTTAAAAAAAATTAAATAAATTTATAAATGACAACAAAAAAAATATCCCAAAACACCACTGCTTCACCGCAATTTCTTGAGGAAAAATTCATTAAGGTTGTAGGTGCAAAAGAGCATAATTTAAAAAATGTCAGTATTCAAATTCCAAAAAATGAATTGGTAGTTGTAACTGGTCTTAGTGGATCGGGAAAATCTTCTTTAGTGTTTGATACCATTTACGCCGAAGGGCAAAGACGATTTATCGAAAGTCTTTCTGCTTATGCTCGTCAATTTCTTGACATGCAAGATAAGCCTGATGTCGAATCAATTACAGGACTTTCTCCTGCAATTGCCATTGACCAAAAAACTACTTCTCGTAATCCGCGATCAACAGTTGGAACGGTCACCGAAATTTACGATCATTATCGTTTACTTTTTGCTCGTATTGGAATACCCTATTCTCCTTCTACAGGTAAGCCAATTGTTAGCCAATCGGCTTCGGTAATTGTTGATAAAATTTTATCCCTTCCTAAAAAAACTCGGATTTATATTCTTGCTCCAATAGTTCGTGGACAAAAAGGAGAATTTCGTAAAGAAATGATGAATGCTCGCAAGCAAGGATTTCAAAGGCTCAAAATCAATGGCAATATTCACGATCTTAACGAAATCCTTCCCGTTTTAGATAAAAATAAAAAACATAATATCGAGGTTGTTATTGATCGAATCGTTATTTCTAGTGATCTTGGCAATCGAGTTTCTGATTCAGTTGAAACTGCTTTAAAAGTCGGAGAAGGTCTTCTTTATCTAGAAATTGTAAGCTTGTCTGAAGATTCAATTGAGGATTCTAAAAAATCTAAAAATAAAAATTCTAAATCATCAAATCACGATGATCATAATCATGATGATCACTTTCACGGCGAATTAAGCTCCCCAAAAGCTGGAGATATTATTCTTTTTAGCGAAAAATTTAGAGTAATCGCTATAGTTTACGTCGAATTGTTTTATTTCTTTAGTTGTCTTATGAAATGTAATAGATTTAAGTAAGGTATCGTTACTTTCAATTGGAAT
>SYAR01000067.1 GCA_005787525.1 Rickettsiales bacterium | reverse complement strand
TGCAAATTTAATGCGTAGCAAAATTAATTGAAACAAAATAAAAACCGTTTAAACTGTAAATAAAATTTATAAACTCATCGCGGATGGGCGAATTTATTTCGCCCGAAGCGATTCGATATTAAGCTAAATTTGCGTAAGCAAATTTAATGCGTAGCAAATTTATTTCGCCCGAAGTGATTCGATATTAAGCTAAATTTGCGTTGGCAAATTTAATTGAAATAAAATAAAACAAATTATAAAAATATGCAAAATTTTATTCCCGCTCAAACTGGTTTGAACCATGAAACTGAACTGCTCATCAATCAATCACGCGAAGGCGCGTGTGGCGTTGATTTGCCAAATGTTAAAGAATTTAAATTAAAAACTGGACAAAAATCGCGTGAAAAAATTGGTCTCGCTCAAGTCAATGAACCGCAAGTAATTCGCCATTTTGTGCGTTTATCCAATCAAAATTATTCGATTGATGCCGGCTTTTATCCGCTCGGATCTTGCACGATGAAACACAATCCTCGACTTAACGAAAAAATGGCACGCCTCGCCGGCTTCGCCGATATTCATCCCGCTCAAGATGAATCAACCGCTCAAGGTGCTTTGGAATTGATGTATAATTTACAAAATTGGCTCGGAACTTTAACCGGATTAAAAGCCGTTTCACTCGCTCCAGCGGCGGGTGCACAAGGTGAATTAGCGGGAATGTTGGTTATCAAAAAAGCTCATGAAGTTAAAGGTCAAGCTCATCGCAAAATCGTTTTGATTCCCGATTCAGCTCACGGCACCAACCCTGCAACCGCAGCGATGTGTGGCTTTGAAATTAAAGTTATTCCTTCCGATGCCGATGGCTTAGTCGATTTAGATTTATTCAAAAAATTAGTTGCCGAACATGGCACCAACATTGCGGGGACAATGATTACCAACCCCAACACTTGTGGTAAATTTGAAAAAAATATTGGTGAAATTGCCGATTTAATTCACTCGGTTGGCGGTTATTTTTATTGCGACGGCGCCAATTACAACGCCATTGTCGGTAAAGTTCGTCCAGCCGATATCGGAGTAGATGTTATGCATTTTAATTTACACAAAACCTTCTCAACGCCTCATGGTGGCGGTGGCCCGGGTTCTGGTCCAATCGCAGTTCGTGAAGAATTGGCAGAATTTTTGCCCTCACCTCACGTTGAAAAAGTCGGTGATAAATATAAATTTGCTAAACCAAAAAATTCTTGCGGAAAAGTTAAAGGCTTTAACGGACAATTTGGCATGCATGTTCGCGCTCTTACTTACATGCTATCTCACGGTGCAGATGGTTTGCAAAAAGTTGCCGAAGATGCGGTGATTTCGGCAAATTATATTTTGACAAAATTGAAAAATGATTTTCACGTGCCATTTCCGGGAAATTGCATGCATGAATGTTTATTAACCGATAAAATTCAAAAAGCTAAAGGGCTTTCGACGCTTGATGTCGCTAAGGCTTTGATTGAGTTTGGTATCCACCCAATGACGGTATTTTTCCCACTTGTGGTGCAAGGGGCGATGTTGATTGAACCTACGGAAACGGAAACTCGCGAGACTATCGATAATTTTATTAATATCATGCTTTATATTGCTAAAGAAATTGAAGAAGGTCGTGGTGATAAATTTCATCAATATCCTCTAAGCACCCCAAGAAAAAGACTCGACGATGTTCGCGCCGCCAAAACTCCAGTCTTAACTTGGAATGAATTACAATAATTACTGGATTTTTTTGCAATAACAAAATATAAGTGATAGAAAATATTTTATAATAATTTCTATCACAAATGTTTAAAAAAAATTCTGACAAAAAAACCAAAAAATTCGCTTTTTCTTTAATCGAATTATCGATTGTAATTTTGGTCATTGGCATCCTGATGATTGGCGTCAATCAAGGTTATAATTTAGTTAGATCTGCACAAATTTCTAATGCTCGAAGCATCACCGCCAAATCTCCAATTTCACAAATGCAGGGATTGTTGGCATGGTACGAAACATCCATGAAAGAATCTTTAGATCAATCGAAACTCAAAGATGGAGACTCCATTTCAACATGGAAAGATATTAGTCCAAACTCGATACTTAACGGTTATAATCAATTAACCACAACAGCGTCGGCTAACATTACTTTCGCCCAATCTTCCATCAATAAAATTCCATCAATAAAATTTAGTGGAATCTCCAAATTATCTCTTGCCAATTTTACTCAGGGATCATCTTCGCAAGCAACTGTTTTCTTGGTAGTTAAACTTAATTATGTCCCCGATACAACAAATTATAAAACAATTTTTGATGGCAATTCCACTAATTTTTCCTTTTCCATCAGATCTAATGGGATTCAAATTAATACCGGATCTTCTGTGGTTTCATCCGATGTTGCCAATAGTTTTTTAAATTCAGGTGAATATGCAATTGCCATATATTTTAACGGCTCCAATTCTAAAGTTTATGTTAACGATACCGATTTAATGTTCGGAGGAAGCGTTATAAGCAATACTTTAGGAACCAATCAATTATCAGGATTAACTCTTGGCAACAATAAAGATGGGACAAATGGTTTTAGTGGTTTTATTTCTGAGGTAGCAATTTTTAATCGCGTTATAAAAGCTGGTGAACGTAAAGAAATTTTTAATTATTTTTCGAAAAAATATAAAATTGCGATTGCGGGGGTATAGTTTTATTTTTAAAAGCTTTAATCTTGATTTTATTTAAAGCAAAAATATAATTTAAGATAAAAATTATATATTTATCATGATAAAAAAACTCGATTCAAACATTGAAAATCAAGTGAGCTTGGCAAAAGTTAGCCCTTCAAAAAATGCCGATGGATTCAAAAAATATCTTCAAGAAATTCAAAAATTTCCACTTCTTACTCCCGAACAAGAATATGATTACGCCATTCGTTTTGCCGAGCATAATGATAGTGAAGCGGGCAAAATACTTATTCAAAGTCACTTGCGTTTGGTAGTAAAAATTGCTAATAAATTTAAAAATTATGGCTTGCCGACCGCCGATTTAGTCGCCGAAGGCAATATGGGATTAATTCAAGCTTTAAAAAAATTTGAACCACGACAAGGTTTTCGTTTTTCAACTTATTCAATGTGGTGGATTCGTGCTTTCATTCAAGATTATGTTTTGCGTTCTTGGTCTTTGGTAAAAATCGGCACCACTTCTGCCCAAAAAAAACTATTTTTTAATCTTGGGAAAATCAAAAGAAAACTTGGCGTTGAAAGCAATGAATTCGGTCTTTCGCAAGAAAAAATTAAACATATTTCCGAAACTTTAAACGTTTCTTCACAAGAAGTTGTTGATATGGATTCGCGTTTAACACAAAATGACTCTTCTTTAAATCATAAAATTGGTGAAGATGACGAAAGCATTGAATCCCTTGATTTGTTAGCAGATACTTGTCCTAATCAAGAGCAAATTTCAATTGAAAATCAACAAAAAGAACAGCAAAGAAATTTGTTTAAAAAAGCTTTTGAACAACTTAATCTTCGTGAGCAAGAAATTATTTTTAAAAGACAACTTTCCGAAGATTCGCAAACTCTCGAAGAGCTTAGCCAGCATTAAAAAGTCTCGCGCGAAAGAATTCGACAAATCGAAGAAAGTGCCCTTAAAAAATTAAAAAAAATTATTGCAGAATTAATAAAATAAAAAAATGTTTACAGGAATTATTACTAATTTAGCGACGCTTAAAAATTTGGAATTTAACACCAAAAAAGATGCACTTTTAGTTTTAGGAATTAAAAAATCTAATATTAAACGAAGTCTCAAAATCGGCTGTTCGATTGCTTGCAACGGCATTTGCCTTACTTTGATTTCGCAAAAAATTTTGAAAAATAATTTGCTTTTATCTTTTCAAGCATCGCAAGAAACTTGCCAAAAAACTACTATAAAAAATTGGCAAATTAACGATAAAATTAATCTTGAATTTTCAATGCGTTTGCATGATGAATTTGGTGGACATTTAGTTTCGGGGCATGTTGATAATGTGACTAAAATAATTGCTATAAAAAATATCAAAGAATCTTGGAAATTTGATTTTGAAATACCTAAAAATTTAGCAAAATTTATCGCTCCGAAAGGTTCAGTAACAATTAACGGCACCTCTTTAACAATTAACGAAGTTAGTACCAAAACTTTTTCGATTAATATTATAAAACACACCATGGAAAACACTGTTTTTCAATATTCAAAAGTTGGCGATTTAGTAAATTTAGAAATTGATTTAATCGCTCGATACCTCTCTCAACTTATAAAAAATCATGACTAAAAATAAAAATTTGAAAAACTCTCAAGCCAATAGTCTAGCGACTATCCAAGAAATAATCGATGATGCTAAAAATGGCAAAATGTTCATTTTGGTTGATGATGAAAATCGTGAAAATGAAGGTGATTTGGTTATTCCCGCCCAAATGTGCGATGATCAAAAAATTAATTTTATGGCAAAATATGGTCGCGGTTTAATTTGTTTGGCACTTGATGAATCAAGGGTAAATCAACTTGAATTGCCATTGATGGCGCTTAACAATGAATCGCGTCATCGCACCGCTTTTACTATTTCAATCGAAGCCAAAGATGGCATCGCGACGGGGATTTCGGCTCAAGATCGCGCCAAAACAATTCAAGTCGCAATTGACTCAAACAAAGGCAAAGAAGACATCGTAAGTCCGGGGCATATTTTTCCACTCAAAGCTCAAAATGGCGGAGTCCTTGT
The DNA here is from genome assembly GCA_005787525.1 of Rickettsiales bacterium. Taxonomy (GTDB): domain Bacteria; phylum Pseudomonadota; class Alphaproteobacteria; order Rickettsiales; family UBA1997; genus CAILUF01. The sequence continues at coordinate 21,612 of SYAR01000067.1, read as the reverse complement.
CCGCGCTGGTCATACCGAGGCTTCAATTGATATTGCTAAGTTGGCGGGGCTTAATCCGTCGGGCGTAATTTGCGAAATTATGAATGAAGATGGCACCATGGCACGACTTCCCGACCTTATAAAATTCGCCAAAAAACATGATTTAAAAATCGCTACTATCGCTGATTTAATTGAATATCGACGCAAAAAAGAAATAATTATTGAACTCATTTCTGAACGTAAATTTATAAGTAAAAATTTTGGCGAATTTACCGCTAAAATTTATCGCAGTAAAATTGATAATGTTGAACATTTAGCTTTGATTAAAGGTCAAATTAGCCAAGAAAAACCAACCTTGGTGAGAATGCACCATCTCAATATTCTCGCCGATTGTCTCGATGAAAATAATAATCCAAGAAGCGGTTCTTTGCGAAAAGCTTTAACTAAAATATCAAAATTAAATAGCGGGGTTATTGTAATTATTCGTCAACCTCACGAAAAAATCGAAGACTTATTCTTTGACAATGTTATAAATTCCTTACCAAATCTAAAAACCTTGCGTAATTATGGCACGGGTGCACAAATTCTTGCTGATTTGGGCATTAAAAATTTGACCTTATTAACCAATTCCAAAAGATCCGTAATTGGTCTTGACGCTTTTGAAATTAAAATTTGCGGTTATAAAAAAATATAAATTATGAAAAAAATATTATTAATTCTAGCAAATTTTTTTTGCTTTATAAGTTTGGCAAAAAGTGCCGATTTATATAAAATTGATCCGATGCATGCCAATCTAGTATGGTCGGCGAATCATTTTGGTTTTTCCAGTCCGAGTGGAAAATTTAGCGATGTTGAGGGTAAAATTATTATCGATGAACGCAATCCACAAAACAGCTCGGTTGAAGTTAATATTAAAACCAACTCAATCACGACGGGCTTTACCAAATTCGATACTCATTTAAAAAGTGCTGATTTTTTTAATGTTGAAAAATTTCCAATTGCGACTTTTAAAAGCACGAGCATAAGAGCGTCCGGAAGCTCTGGCGCCAAAGTTTCTGGCTTATTAAATATCAAAGAAGTTTCTAAGCAAATTACCTTGGACGTTAAAATTAACAAGATTGGCAAAAATCCGATTACTCAAAATAAAACCATCGGCATGACAATTTCTGGCAAAGTTAAACGTTCGCAATTCGGCATTACATATGGTATCCCCGGCATTTCCGATGAAGTAAATATTCAAATTGAATGTGAAGCAATTTATCAAGGCGAAAATAATCAAACCAATAATTCTGATTCCGCTTGGCAAATAATTGAAAATAAAAGTAAAATTGAATTTGTTGCAACACAAAGTGGTTCTAAGGTCGGAGGTTCTTTTAAAAAATTTACTGGCAAAATAAATTTTGATCCAAACACGCTCGACAAAAATTCAGTTGAAATTGAAGTCGACACCAGCTCAATTGAAATTCCATTTTTAGAAGCAGTTGAAACCGCCAAAAGCGTTGGCTGGCTTGCTACCGAAACTTATCCAAAAGCGATTTTTAAATCGGATAATTTTATTGCCATGCCTGGAAAAAATAATTTTTCCGCCAAAGGTAATTTGCAACTTAAGGGAAAAATGGTTCCGATTAATTTAAATTTCAATTTAAAAGCAATCAACGAACGCTTCGCCTACGCGATTGGCAACGTTATTCTAAAAAGAAGTGATTTTAATATTGGTGATAAAAACATTAATAAATCAAATGGCGTTCTCGATGAAGTTTTGGTTAATTTTGAAATTCAAGCTAAGAAAAATTAATTTTTTTTAGCTTTAAAATTTTCATGATAGCCGATGCCTTGGAATAAGTCTCTTCTAGCTCTGATTCAGCATCGGAATCAAAAGTTATCGCTCCACCAACTTGAAATTCGAAACAATCTTTCTTAACAATTAAAGTGCGAATCACCACCGCTAAATTTATTTCATTATTTTTAAAATAGCCAAGAGCACCACTATAAATTCCGCGATTTATTTTTTCTAAATCACTCAAAACTTCCATCGATTTTATTTTGGGCGCACCCGTCATCGAGCCAGCTGGAAAGCATGTTCGTATTGCATCAAAAACTGAAAATTGTTGGGCAATTTTACCATGAATTTCCGAAGATAAATGATAAATTGTTTTGTAAGTTGCGATGTTAAAAAGTTTTTTAACTTTAATGGTTGATGGCTCACAAACCCTTGACAAATCATTACGCACCAAATCAACAATCATTAAATTTTCGGCTTTTTCTTTGATGGAATTTTTTAAATATTTTTTATTATTTTTATCTTCTTGCGGATTATTACCACGCTTAATCGTGCCCTTAATTGGACATGAAAAAATATTTTTATTACGACTTTTTAAAAATAATTCTGGGCTTGAGGAGATTATAAAATTATCGTTAAATCTTATAAAAGCCGAATAGTTCGCCGGGCTTTGCTTAGTAAGCTCTAAAAAGAGTTTAAAATTTTCATTTTGCGATAGTTTTTTTTGAAATTTTCCGAAAAATTTACGCGTTAGATTGGCTTGGAAAAAATCTCCAGCCATTATCATATTTTTTAAAGAATTTATTGTTGATTTATACGATTCATCACTAAAATTTGTAGAAATTTTTTTAACTATTGGTAATTGATTATCTTCATCTAAAAGTTTATATTCCAACAATTTATCTAAAAAAAACTTATTTTTATAAATAGCTGTTAATTGCTGTTTATCATGATTAAATTCCAATATTAATTCAAATTTACTAAAAAAAATCTCTTCGATTTCAATAAAAGATTTTGCAGTTTTTGGTAAATCTTCAAATTGATTTGCAAGTTCATAACTCAAGCCTCCAAACCAGATTTCTTCACCAGATTTTTCAATAATTTTTTGCAATTCTTGGAAATTATTTCCGCAATATTGCTGATTTTCAAAAAGTGCAATATAAGATTTGGAATTTTTCTTTTCTTGATGCAATGCTGAATATAGAAGAACCCAATTTTCTTGATAATTTTGTGAAATTTTTTGGGCAATTTTAAGAGGATTTTGCCAAGAAATTTTTTTAGATTTTTTAATCTCTTTTAAAAATTTTTTCTTAACATTTTGCATTATTGATTCATCAAAATTTTTGTAAATTCTTCGATGTCAAGACTAGCCTTGCCCACCAATAAACCGTCAACTCCCTTGATATTCAAGATTTCCATTGAATTTTGTGAATTAACCGAACCGCCATAAACTACATAAAATTCTTTGACGAATTGGGCAATATTATTTTCGTAAACTTGACGAATTAAATTAACCATTTCCGCGATTTGCTCGGCTTTTGCCGTATCTCCGGTGCCAATCGCCCAAATCGGCTCATACGCGATAATAAGACAATTATTTTGCATTAACGGAATTGATTTTATCATTTGATCCTTAACAAATTCAAAATGATTATTTTGATCACGAATTTCTTTTGATTCGCCAACGCAAATTATTGGAGTAATCTCGTTTTTAGCGGCGATTAGAGCCTTTTTAGCAACTATTTCACTGGTCTCGTAATAATGTTTTCTGCGTTCCGAATGACCAAGAATAACATATTCGCAATTAACTTCTCGCAATAGTTTTACACTAATATCACCCGTAAATTGACCACTTTCTTCAAAGCCACAATCTTGGGCTCCAAGCTTTAAAGGACGAGATTCATAGACATATTTAGCAATTTCTTCAGCCTCAAAATCTTCAGCGCTTAGCCCTTGTTTATCAGCGATATATTCTAAAAAATGAAGACCATCTTCGATAAGTTCGCTGTCAATATAATCAAGCAAAACACAAGGCGGACACAGCACAACCTCAACTAACTTTTCACTTGCTAAATTTTTAGAATATACTTTATAAAAAGCATCGATCCATTCATCAACCTCTTCGAAGCCGTGATTCATTTTCCAATTAGCTATTATTATTTTCATAATTTATTTAATAATATTTTCGATTTCTTTTCCCAGAATTTCATAACGCCAATTGCTTATTTCGCCCTTGATTTCATTATGTTTAATGATTCTTCTAATTTGATTACTATTTAATAAAAATTGTTCTTTTATTCTATATTTTTGTGCAATTTTTGATGTTATAGATTTAATTTGATTCACAATTTTTTTATTACTTTCATTGATAAAAAAATCTTCATTATTATCAACAAAATTATCATCAATTTTCAGTGTTTTTTTAATTTCATCAACAAAAATATTTTTTAAATTTAGTTTATGAAAATTAAAATCTTGAAAATTTTCAACAATTTTTTCGAGATCTTCATTTTTTAGCAAATGCTCGCGGGGAATATTTTGTATTTGAGCGAATTTTTCACGCAATAAAACCAAATTATTGAGTTGAGCAATTTGCTTTTTTGACTTACCGCGCGCTGAAATCTGGCGCATTAAATTTTTATTATTTTCATCCAAAGATTTATTAACAAAATCTCTCATTTCCTCTTCAAACCAACTCACCTGATTATTTATTTTAAGCGATTTTAAAAAATTTTCATAAATTTCGTGCAAAAAAATTACATCAACCAAAGCATAATCAATTTGATTTTTACTTAGAGGACGTTGTTGCCAATTGCTAATTTGCATTTCTTTGGAAATCTCAATGTTAAAAATTTCTTTAACCAAACTTGCATAACCAACATTAAAATTTTTTTCACAAAAATTCGCCATGATTTGGGTATCGCAAATATTTTGCGAATATTCTTTGGAAATTTGATAAAAAATTTGCAAATCTTGCGAGGAAGAATGTAAAATTTTCGTAATTTTTGGATTATTAATTTTGGCGATGAGACCAGATAAATCATTGCATCGCAACGTATCAATAATTACAATAATTTTAGAATCATCGGAATTTTTTAAAGCGATTTGAATGATTGATAGAATTGGATAATAAGTAGTTCGCCTAGTAAATTCGGTATCAATGGCAATTACCGAACCCTCTTTAATTAATTCTAAAAAATCATTCAAATCATCTTGATTTTCGATTAAGGAAAAATCAAAAACAACATTGTGAATAATTTTTTTTTGCATCATTGTAAAATATTTAACGTGCTCTGGAGGCGGGGATGGCTTCGGTGACGGAATCCGCCGCCATAACCTTATCGACCCATGTTTGCTTAGGTGCCGTCGTTTTAATTTTAATAACCATTTCATCATGTTTTACAATTTTAGCAATAGCAACTATAGCATTATCAATATTCTTTCCCTCTAAATTCATTATAGCTTCGTTCAAACTCTTGCCTTCATCGAGACCTTTTTTAATTTTACCGTGAACTTCTTCTGAGAATGATTTTTTAAATCCGTCCCCCTGAAATTGTCGCTCTAATAAATCTTTATTTTTATCGGTAATTATAGTTTTTAAAATATCTTCTTTTCCCTTCATACAATTTGGATCAAGGCGATACTTCCCCTCTATTGTATTAAGAATTATCTCGATGATTTCACGATTTTGCGGATCTTTAGCAAAATTTTTCATGTCTTCTTTAATATCGTCACTAGCATTTTTATTTTTTAAATTTGTCAAATAATCATTTATTGAAATTGTTGAATCCGTTCCATCCTCATTTCTCATTTTTGTATTTAAAAATTCACTTGAGAAAATGCTATTTAATGGAGTATCGCGTTCTTCTAAAAAAGCTTTGAAATATACGTGTTTTAATTCATCTTTTGTATTGAGTTCAATAATTTTTGGAGCCATTTTTTCTATGTGATTATCTCTTGAATCTCTAGTAAATTCATTCATTTTAGGTATTGCTGAATCTATATTATCGTGAGCTTCCTTATATCGATTATTCAAATCGACTTCTTGCCCAACCGCATTCATAATAACCAATGCTCTAAATATTAAATTAGCAGCTTCGCTTTGCATAGTTTGACCAATAATCGAAGAAAATGGACTTACATAATCGCTATTAGCAAACTGAGTAAAGCCCTCATTTACATCGCCTATTATTGGAGTTTGCGCTAATAAACCAGCAAATTCATCGATACGAAAAGTATGAGCCATTTTAGCAAGAGGACCTGTAATTGATTCATCGGCAACCATATTCTTGACACCACTTGCAAAATTTGTATCGACAAAATTCTTTAAAATAGAAAATGCTATATCCAAAACATCTAAAACATCTAATCCAACAAGAGCGGTAAAGATTCTTACGATAATAGCATTGGCATTTTCTTTCTCTAAATTATCCGCATTGTATTTTAGTGAATCCAGTTGTTTTCTCAATTTCTCTTCAGCTTTTATTTTTTCTTCTTCATCCATCTTCAATATTTCTTCCGCCATTTTTAATCTGGTGACATTCATTGCTTGAGCTTGATCAATTCGACCATTAAATCTTTCCTTATCTTCCTCATTCATTCCAGAGGTTGTATTAAACTCGCGCAATCTATCCAATACATCGTGCATTTCTTTAAATTGTTGCTGAAATATTTCCGTAGAACCATCAAAAGCTTCTGAATTACCTCCCGCTATTGCTCTTGGCACTAAAAGTAATTTTCCCCCAACAATAACAAGGCCCCATCCGATCGATTTTGCTGGCCTAGCTATTAACGTTCTTGTTACTTGGTTGTTTATGACAGGACTATCTTTTAATCTTTTTACAAATCTCGCACAATATTCTTGAGGAATTTCCGGTGCCATAACACAAAACTCAAAACATTTTTAAAATAAATTTTTGAAACTCTTTTACAACTCTTGACAAAAAAATGCTAACCGTTAGTTTTTTAAGCAACTTTAAATTAACAAACCAAGAGGTTTATATGTATAAGAATTTATCAATTCTAATTTTATCACTCGCCTTATTTTCTTGTCAATCAAATAATGTAACTAAAGAAGCAGAAAACAAGGCTAAAGAAGGAGAGTCGGTTGTTGAAGAAAAAATTGTACAACCCTACGAAACCATTAATTCTGAAGAGCAAGCTCAGGCTTTAAACCAGCAAACTGAAGCTGAAAACCAAGAAGTTGAAGTTGAAGATCGCATATTTTTCTCTTCCAATTCTTCATCAATCGAAGAAGGCGCCAAAAAAATTCTTGACCTACAAGCCCAATGGTTAAAAAGCGATGAATCAATTAATATTACGATTGAAGGTCATTGTGATGAACGTGGAACTCGCGAATATAACATCGCGCTTGGCGAAAAACGTGCATTTTCGGTTAAAAAATATTTAAAACAACTTGGAGTTTCCGAAGCTAGAATGAAGATAGTTTCTTACGGCAAAGAGCGTCCAGCATTTTTTGGAAATTCTGACGAGATTCATAATAAAAATCGTCGCGCCGTAACTGTGGTTAATTAAAGAATTTTTAGCCAAAATTTTGTAGTTTTTTCGAGCAAGGAATTTTGTTCACATCTAGCGTGAAGATGCTCGAAATCTACCTCATCCATCGATTGATCTTGATTTGCACAAGAATAAAAATACTCAATTTTACCATCAATATTTTTCTTTTTTTGCAAACATTGCCCGCACACACCTTTCATCATACATTGCATTGGAGCGTTCAGACTAGTGATTGAATATTTGGCTTGAGTAAATTCTTCAACAATATTTTCATGACGCAGACGTGCCACATTATGCATTAAATTATCATTTCCAATAGCAAAAACTCGATCAATTTTAATTTTATTTTTAGCAAAATAATTTTTAATCGAATCAATGACATTGCCTTGGAAATAGCCACTTGAAGGCACTTCATTTTCAACTGAAATAATTAATTCATCACAAGATTTTTGCATTTTTTCGCGTCGCACAATATAATTTTCGTCGCGATAACCTGCAAAAAATAAAACCTTGCAACCATTGGCTTTAAAGGCTTCCGCCAATGCGGTAAGCGGTTGATTGCCTCGACCTCCGCCGATTAAAACCACGGTTTCGTCACTAGGAATTTCAGTTGGCTTGCCACTCGGACCCATGAAAATACAAGGTTCACCGACTTTAAAATTTTTAATCAAACTCGACGAACCGCCAGTTTCAACCACAACTCCACTTATAATTCCTTCGTTTTTATCAATCGCCAAAGCTGTCACAACCACCCCTTCCATTGCCAAGGTTTGTCCTTTTGACTCTAAGGCCAAAGCATGATAATTATGTAAGCGAAAAATTTGTCCGACTCCAGTTTGATTTGCCAATAATTTTGATTTAACATAAATCTCAACCACATTTTCAGAGAGTCGATCAACGCGCAAAATATTCACCAAAAAATCTTCTTGATAATTTTTATATTTAATATTTTGCGAGGAATAATTTATTAATTTTAAAGCTTGATTAATTTGCTCATAACCCCTTTTGGCACTAGCCATAGCCTTGACTACATTACCCTCAAAATTTGGATGCAAATCACCAAAAAAACTAACGGATTTTTTAGTTTTTTCATCGATTTTTGTAATAATGGAAAATGTTTTTTTATTTGTTAAAAAATCTTGTTCTTGCGGAAAAATTTCATTTAAATATTTGCCATTATTTTCAAACTCCAAACCATCTTCCAAAACAAAGGAAATATTTGGCGAGGTGCCAATCGCCATCAATAAAGTTTTACATTCAATCCGCTCTCCCGCTTTGGTTTTAACCGCACAAATATGATTAAATTTATCGACGATTATTTCGGCAATTTCACTATTTTCTAAAAATTCTACACTCTCTTCCAAAGCATTTTTTAATTCTAAATGATTCAAGCGATAGGCTGGTGAATCAGTCATTTTTTTACGATATAAAATCTTTGAATTTTGTGAAAAATTTTTATGTTATTTAAATTTTTTTGCGTCATTTATAAATTCTTCAGCGATAACTCGCTCTTCTTCGCTTAGACTTTTAAAAAAATCATTCTCGATTTTTAAATCAACAAATTTTTGCAATTTTTCAGCAAATTTTTCAACTTGAATTTTATAATAAGCTTGCAATTCAGTTGCCGAATCAACTGCGGTCAAACCACCACCAACAACAATAAACGGGGCACGAATTTGCAAATTAGTAAAAAGATTTTTTTGATATGAACCAGTTAATTGCAACGCCATCAAAAAATCTGAAGCCAAACGAACGCCTTTGGCAAAATTATTTTTGAGATCTATAAATTGTGGACGCCCTGCCCCAACGCATAGAGCTACATGGTCAAAACCATATTCTTCAAAAGCAATTTTATCGGTAATTGACGATCCAAAACGAATTCCGCCATACATCGCAAAATTTTTTCTACGCTCGAGTAAAAGACGAATTATTTTTAAATAATTTTTATCAAATCGAGCAGTAATGCCATATTCGGCAACCCCCCCAAAGCCAGCAATTACGCGACTCGAAAGCGGTTCATAAATATCATTAATATTTTCTATCGGCTCAAATTCAACTCGATTATGATAAGTATCGACGCCAGAAATTTTAGCATTTAATGGCTCGATTTTTAAACCGTCAATCGCTACAACCTCATGCCCGCAATTCAATAAATAATGCGACAAAGTATAGCCCGCCGGACCGAGTCCGCACACTAAAATTTTTTTGCCCGAAGGTTTTTGAGGCAATGGATTTTTAATATTTAGAGGGTTCCATCTAGTCAACAAAGAGTAAATCTCAAAGCCGAAAGGTAAGTTTAAAACATCTTTTAAAATTCGCGATTCGATTTGCGGAATATCGACCGCATCTTGTTTTTGATAAATGCAAGATTTCATGCAATCATTGCAAATTCGATGCCCCGTTCCGGCAATCATTGGGTTGTCGATAACTGCCATCGCCAAACTTGCCAAAGAAAAACCGGCACTTTTCAAAAAATTCATTTCAGAAATCTTTTCTTCGAGCGGGCACCCCTCTAACTTAATTCCTAATTCATCAATTTTTATTTTTTGCGTTTCCTTGTCGATTAATCCAGTTTTACAAGAATCTTTTTTTTGATTATGACAAAAAATACAATAGTGAGTTTCACCGCTAGCACGTAGTGCCGAACAACCTTTATCGGTCAAGTCGAAACCTTCACGATGACGTTTTTCAATTTTTGGAATTAGATTTTTTATGACAATTTTTTGTGGCAAAATAAATAAAGTTCCCGCTTTATGAAATTTTTGCCCAGCCCCGTCAAACAAGGCCCAAAGGCAATATTTTTCAATAATTTCTAAATCTTGTTTTGCTAAAATTTTATCACTCAAAGCAATTTCAATTTCATCAATTTGAGAAAAATTTATTGCCAAATTTTGCAAAGTTTTTTGATGATCAAAATTTTTTATCAATTCTAAATCTTGCAAAGAATATTTTTTGGCAATATGTCTTTGAACAAAGTCTCTTCTGGTTTCGCAGACTTTTTTATATTTTAAATATTGCGATTTTAATTCAGAATTTTTTTCATGAATTAAAAATAATTCTACTAAAAAAATTTCTAAAATTTTAGCAATTTCGATTAAATATTGTGAATTTTCAGCATTGTGAATTTGATATTCTAAAAAATATTCGGGAGCATTTTTTTGCAAAAATTCTAGAAATTTTTTATGAATTTTTTCAAGACCATCAACGGCATATAAGTCATGGAAATCAAGGTTAAAACTAGGATTGAGAAAATTTTTTAATGGCATTTTTTATAATTTCCGACTCGTTAAATTCAAATTTTTGCGAACCAATTATTTGATAATTTTCGTGACCTTTGCCGGCAATTATCAAAACATCGCCATTTTGCAAAATTTCAATCGCTTTAGCAATAGCAATTTTTCGATCGCCGATTTCTAAAGTTTTTGAAGCGTCGCATTTTTGTAAAATTTCCTGACGAATTTGGGCGGGGTTTTCAGTGCGCGGATTGTCATCGGTAATTATTACCAAATCGGCTTTAGCACAGGCAATTTCGCCCATAATTGGACGTTTTTTGGCATCACGATCTCCACCGCAACCAAATAAAATAATTACGCGATTTTTGGCAATATTTTTTGCTAATTTTAAGACATTTTCAATCGCGTCGGGGGAATGTGCAAAATCAATAAAGATTTTTGCCCCCAAATGCTCGCAAACCTTTTGCATTCTGCCTGAAGCACATTGCAAATTATCGAAATTTTTAATTAATTTTACAATTTCTTCATTCGTTAAATTATATTTTGCCAATATGTTTCCAAGAGCACATAAAATATTATAAATTTGAAAATCACCATTGATGTTAGTGACGAAAGAAAATTGTTGATTGTTGTAGAAAAAATTAACTTTTTGATTTTCGATTTTAATTAGCTTTAAAGCTTGAGCCTCATAACCATAATCAATAATTTGTAATTGATTTTTTTGGCAAATTTTTTTGATTTCAACAAACTCTTTAATGTCAGAATTTATAATCGCACAACCATTTTTTTGTACAATTTTTTCAAACAAAATCATTTTGCAATCAAAATAATTTTGCATATTTTGATGATAATCGAGATGATCTTGCGTAAAATTTGTAAAGGCTCCAACCTCAATTTCCAAACCCGCCATCCGACGTTGATCCAAGCCGATTGAACTAACTTCAATCGCCACATCATCAATCGCAAATTTTTTCAAAATTGTCAAATTTTTGTAAAGCGAAATTATATCGGGCGTGGTTAAACTTGATGCTTCAAAATTATTTTTTATTTCTTCGTCACAAATTATTCCAATGGTGCCGATTGATGCCGATTTTTTATTTAAAAATTGTAAAATTTGTCGAGTAAATTCTGCGGTTGAGGTCTTGCCATTCGTGCCGGTAATCGCATAAATATTTTTTGGAAGCGGTTGATAAAAATTCTGTAAAAATTCTATTAAAATTTCAAAAACATCGCCGATAATTATAATATTTTGCGGATTTTTTTTAAGAAAATTTTGAAAATCGAAAGTAGATTTTTGCGAAATAACTGCCACCTTTGAACCAAGATTAACAACGTCTGGTAAGAAATTCGCCCCATCATTTTTTTGCCCAATAAGTCCAAAAAAAATTGTATTTTTATTGATTTTTCTAGAGTCAATTGAAATATCATCGAACTCAACAGAGTCAAGACTTGAAACATTACCAAAAACTTGATAATTATGCGAAATTTTTTTAAGAATTTGATGCAAATTCATTGATTAATTTTATAAATTTTTGAGCAGTTAAAGCAGGATTTTCACTTTGAGTAATTGGTCTTCCAACCACTAAATGCGAGGCTCCATTTGCTAAAGCAGTTTTAACATCGGCCACTCTTTTTTGATCGTCATTTGGAATTTTTTCTAAACGAATTCCCGGAGTAACAATTAAAAAATTTTGCCCTAAATTATTGCGTAAATTTTGTGCTTCTTGAGCTGAAGCAACAACGCCATCGAGATTACATTCCAAAGCTATTTGAGCTTTTTGCAAAACTAAATTTTCTAATGATTTCTCTTGATCAAAACCCATTTCTTCTAAATCAATCTCATTAAGATTGGTTAAAACCGTGACGGCAACCACTTGCATTGAACCTTTATTTTCAGAGGCTCGAAGCATGATATCGCGACTGGCGGAATGAATCGTCAATAGATCAATTTCAAATTTTGCTAAATTTTTTACCGCTCGCGCAATGGTTTGCGAGATATCATATAATTTTAAATCGGCAAAAACTTTTTTATGATTATTTTTTAAAAAATCGATGATGCGAAAATAATCGCCACTCGCCATTAATTCTAAGCCAATTTTGTAAAATTGAACCTCGTTTCCCAAATCTTTAACTAATTTTTTAGCGCTCTCAAAATCAGGTACATCAAGGGCTAAGATAAGTTTATCGGACATAATTTAAATCTTTTTTTCTTCGCCCGTCAAAATACGAATTATATTTTCTCTGTGACGCATAAAAATTAATACAAAAACCGCCCAGCAAAAAATAATTTGCGAAAATGGCGCATCGTAAGCGGTTGAAAAAATTGTGGTTGAAAAAATCGCAACTAACGATGCCACCGCCGAAACTCTAAAAGACACAAAAGTTAAAATCCAAAAACAAATTGCCAAAACTCCGACGCTAAAATCGAGCGCCATTATCGTCCCAATCGCAGTTGCAACGCCCTTTCCGCCTTTAAATTTTAAATAAATTGGGTAAATGTGCGAGAATATTGCGACGAAGGAAACTAAAACTAAAAAAAGATGTAGATTGTTAATTTCGTAAAAACTAAAACGCGCGATGATAACCATTAACATACCCTTGAAAGAATCAAGAATTAAAGTAAAAAAACCTAGTTTTTTTCCTAAAATTCTCGTGGCGTTTGTGGCGCCAATATTTTTTGAACCAACTTCGCGAATATCAACTTTGGCAAAAATCTTTCCGAGCAACAAACCAAAAGGAATTGAGGCTACAAAATAGGTGATTATTAAAAATAGAAACTGATAAAAAAATATCATGAATTAATGTCAGAATTTGGTTTGTTACTTTTTCTAAAAGCGTCGAGAGAAATTACCTTTTGCGTTAGGTCAATTTCTTTTGTTTTCTTTTTAGACTTATTTGCCAAATTATTTTCATCAAAATGATTTTCCGAAGCAAATTCTTCAACATCACCGTAAGTCATGCTGAATTTCAAGGCAAAATTCATCGATGGGTCGGCAAATGAGGTGATTGAACGATAAGGCACGACTAATTTTTCAAATTTTCCACCAAAACTCAATGAAATTTTAAATAAATCTTCATCGACAACCAAACTTTTAAATTGATATTGAATGGCGATAGTCATCTCTTCGGGATATTTTTCCATAAGGGTTTTTGGCACCGAAACACCAGGGAACTTTGTTGCAAAAGTTACTATAAAATAGTGCTTTCCGGGCAAACCAGTTTTTTCAATTTTTTTTAAAGTTTCGTAAATTACCGAACGCATTGAGCTTTCAATAATTTCATCATATCCGATAAGATCTTGCATGAAAAATAATGTAAAATTAATTTTTACGCTCGGTCGTTTTTTTGACAGGCGACCGAGCAAACCCCGACTATTTCACTTAAGCCATTGCAACTTTTGTCGCGTAAGCAGGTTCGAAATTGTCATTAGCAAAGTTATCGTTTGCGTTTACTGTTTTTGAACGGATATTGCATAAAGCAACCGGCAGTTTCTCAACCGAGTAAAATCATTTCCTTTAGCGAATGTCGAAAGCTATTCACCCCCAAAAAATATTGGTGGAGGTGCTGGGTACCGCCCCCAGGTCCATAACGTTTATTACGAAACGCATTTATCACCATAGTTCCAAAAAATCAGAACATTTTCGATATTAAACACAAAAAAAAATTTGACAAGTTTTTTAATTACAGCCTTCAAACCTTTGTTTCCTAAGAGGATAAAAAATATTTTTTAACTCATATTCTATTTTAATAAAAATATTATAGCTAAAAAAATTATAATAATTTTTTAGTATTGTAAAAAAGCCTTGTCGATAAAAAAAATTGTTTGTAAAATTTTCTGCAAAAATTCAAATTATTTTTCTAAAATGCCGTCAAAAAATTCGATAAATCACAAACATTTTAATAATTCTTTTTGCGAATCCAATCCATCAAATCGTAAAAAAGTCATAATATTGGGATCGGGTCCAAACCGCATTGGTCAAGGCATCGAGTTCGATTACACTTGCGTTCATTCCGCCTTTGCTTTCAAAGAAAATAATATTGAAGCCATCATGGTTAATTGCAATCCCGAAACTGTTTCCACCGATTACGACACCTCCGATCGCCTTTATTTTGAGCCTTTAACGGCGGAAGATACCATCGAACTTATTCAAAAAGAAATGACAAATGGCGAATTGCTCGGCGTTAATGTGCAATTTGGCGGGCAAACGCCTCTAGGTCTCGCCAAATTTTTACAAGATGAAAATATTCCAATTATTGGCACCTCGCCCGACATGATTGATTTAGCCGAAGATCGCGATCGCTTCAAAAAATTAATTCAAAAACTCGAACTTAATCAACCGCAAAATTTTATTGCTTATTCCAAACATCAAGTGCTTGAGCAAGTTAAAGAAATTGGTTTTCCTGTGGTTGTTCGTCCGTCTTACGTCTTAGGTGGCAAAGGCATGGCGATTATTTACGATGAAAATTATTTGTTAAAATATTTAACCGAATATGATGAAGTTTTTGAAACTGGCCCGCTTTTACTTGATAAATTTTTAACCGATGCCATGGAAGTTGATGTTGACGCATTATGCGATGGCGAAGAAGTTTTTGTCGCTGGAATTATGCAACATATCGAAGAAGCTGGAATTCACTCGGGAGATTCAGCCTGTTCGATTCCACCTTATTCACTTTCAGAAGAAATTATTACTGAAATTAAAATCGCCACTAAAAAAATGGCTCTGGCTCTAAATGTTAAAGGCTTGATGAATGTTCAATATGCCATTAAAGATGATGTTCTTTATGTGCTTGAAGTCAATCCTAGAGCATCACGAACCGTTCCGTTCGTGGCGAAGGCTACGGGAATTCCCATCGCCAAAATCGCTTCGCTAATCATGGTTGGCAAAAAATTATCCGAATTCAAATTGCAAGAAAAAAAGTTCGATTATTACGCGGTAAAAGAAGTGGTTTTCCCCTTCGCACGCTTCAGCAATGTTGATATAATTTTAGGACCCGAAATGAAATCGACGGGCGAAGTTATGGGCATCGACAAAACTTTTGCACTAGCTTTTGCGAAAGCTCAAATCGCTACGGGGACAAAGCTTCCAACTTCGGGCTTGGCCTTTTTGTCGGTCAAAGATTCTGACAAAAAATATTTGCCGGCAATCGCCAAAAAATTAATTAAAATTGGACTTAGAATTGTTGCCACTCGTGGCACCGCGAAATTCCTTGCTGAAAATGATATTGCGGTAACGATTGTCAATAAAATTACCGAAGATAAACCGCATGTCGTTGATATGATCGACCAAAAAGAAATAACTTTGGTCATTAACACAACAGAAGGGGCACAAGCCACCAAAGACAGTTTTTCGATTCGTCGCACCTCGCTTATGCGTGGCATCACTTACACTACCACGATTTCAGGTGCTAGAGCTTTGGTTGACGCGATTGAAGCCTATAAAAATCAAGATTGCAAATTTGAAGTTTATGCTTTGCAAGATATTCATTTTTAATAACCAATTTGCCAAAATAGCAATCTAAAAAATGACAAAAAACATAATAATTAAAAATAAAAATAGCGGGGTCATTGAATTATATTTTAAAAATATTTTAGATTTAGATGATAAAGAATTTAAAAATTTAACTGACAAATTATCCGATATAAATCAATTTAAAAATGAAAATGGGGACGGGGTTTTTTATAAACAATCAACCGATACAGATCCCCTAACATTTGAAAAAATGTTTTACGAAAAATCAACCAATACACATCCCGTAGCATTTGAAAAAAAGAGCTTGATTGAGATAATTACAAAATATAGAAAAACTCGTGATCCCGAAGATTCTGAACATGAATCATTATTATCAACATTTGCTTTATTTTCTAAAGATGGTCGAGAAGCTCTAGCTTATGCAAGCTTTTTCTTTTATCCCGAAGGCCCTAGTGACAAACCCAATCACTTTCTAGAGCCTGATTTAATATTTTTTAATGAGATTAGAGGTCAAGGAATATCCCGTCCAATTATTGCATGTTTAATGACAAATATATTTCAAAAAATTATTGCCGATGAAAGATTGAATGAATATGGAGGGATACTTTTAACCGTTCATCCGGAAAATTCATCTTCTAGAGGAATTTTAAAAAATATTGGCTTCGATTATAAAAAAATCACTGACGAATCACCAACAGAACCTAGGGTCACCGAAGCGATAGAGCTAGATCCATTATCGGCAACTGTAATTACACTATCTCAAGAAACTCAAACCGATAGTGATAGTGCTTTTCAATATTTATTAGATAGTGATATAATTGAAAATTCGTTTTTAATTAAGATTGGCGAAGATCTTGGAATAAGATTGACGGGAACAAATAAGGATAGACCATTAAAATTATTTGAAAAAATAAAGACTATTTTAGAAAATTATACGTATTATCAAGAAGGAATAAATTTTTTAACAGAACAAATTGGGAAACTTGCTCGCGAATCAAATATCGCCGATTTTACTCCTCAAGCTATAAAAAATATAAATGAAAAAAGTTCCCAAACTTGTTTTACACAAGAACCCTCGCCCGATAAAGATCCAGCTTTAACGACTAGTTCAATGGCGACTCATTTGACAAGCGAAGGACGAGGGAAATAATAATTAAAAGGCAAATTATTTAATCGTAATTTTTTGATAAGTTTCGCGATCCATTTCAATAATATCAACCGAAATGTCGCATCTTTTTTGCGGAAGTTTTAAATTTTTATAAAAATTATTTGAAAATTCAAAACTTTGCGAAGCCAGTTTCTGCCTGACATCAACCGCCCTGCCCGCTAAAATTTTAATTGAAATATGCATAAAATTTTCATCATTTTCTTCGAGCCCAACTTTATAATTTTCATAATTAATTACGCGGATTTTACATTGATCAGGATCGAATTTTCCCTCAACAATTTTCGCCATAATTTGCTGAATTTCTTTCCCGATTTTCAGAGCTTCTTTCGCTAAAATATTTTTAGAAGTTTCAATGATAATGTGAGGCATAAATTTAAGAGTTGATTTTGAAATTATTTTATTTTGATTTTAAAATAATTGATTTAATTAATAAATTTAAAAATCACAAATTATGAAAATATATTTATTGACTAAATCCATCATCTTTGAAATTTATTTTTCTTTCTTGATTAGAAAATTGACTTTGGTTTGGAGCCTTATCTTCAAAGGTTTCATCGATGGTTTTTTCAGAATTAAAATTTAATTTTTTCACTTTTTTGCGACTGAAAAAATTTACAATAAATGCTCCGATAATTCCAACGATAATTACAAATTTACCCAACATTATTAATGCCGAAATGAACAAAATATAAGCCGAATAATATAAAATTTTCGCAAGAGTTGAAACTCCGGGTTCAAGCACTGCTTCGGTCGGAACTATATCATTGTAATAAACATCAACATTTTTTCCCTTCGAATATTTTGTAATTATATTGCGAACCGAAGTTAAATTTGATGTTGAATATTGAGGCGAGATATTGATTTGACTGGTTTGATATTCATTGCCATTAACATTATATTTAACATTAACTCTTGGAGAATACATTTCCAAGCCTTTGCCATCTTGACTTCTAGCCAATTCCGACTCGATCACAACGCCGGTTGTTTTAGGCCACTTTAAAGATTCTTCACCTTTTGTCATCATATCTAAAGATAGATATCGCAAGATCAAACCGAAGATTAAAAGCATTATAAAAACGGTAAAACTTCCACCTTTTACAACTTGAAATTTTTGTTGATTATTTTGTAAAAAATTAGTTAACATAAATAAAAAAATTATTATAAACGATCAAAAATATTTCCAAGATTGCCAATGCCTTCTTTATTTACCGAATTGCCACCAGCGTTGGAAATCAAGGCTTCAGACATTTTTGAAGCTGGCACGGGTTGCAATAAAACCGTTCCATGACCCCAAAGTTTAGTAAAAAACAATCCCTCTCCGCCGAAAATCAGTGAGCCCAAATTGCCAGCTTTTTCAATATCGTAATTAATATTTTCAGTAAAGCCAACAACGCATCCTGCGTCAACTCGTAAGCATTCGCCATTTAATTGTTTTTTGATAATTTAACCTCCAGCAAATAACGCAACTTTGCCGTCGCCACAAATTTTTTGTAAAATAAAACCTTCGCCACCAAAAAAACCAACGCCGAATTTTTTTATAAATTCTATGGAAATCGAAGTACCATATCCCGCCAACAAAAAAGCATCTCTTTGGCATATTAAATTTCCGCCCATCTTGGCGAGATCAGCAACGATAATGCTCCCGGGGATATTGCCGGCAAAGCCTAATTTTCTTTTTTACTTAGAATTATTAGTGAAATGACTCAAAAATAAACTCTCTCCGAGCAACAATCTTTTGCCACTAGAAAATATTGAATTAAGAAGGGTTGGATTTGGATTTGATCCATCGCCCATCTTCACTTCATAAGAAATTTCATCTTCCAAATAGATGACGGCACCCGCCTCGGCGATTACAGTTTCACCAGGATCAAGACTTACCTCGGCATATTGGCATTGAGCCGTTTGAAATAATTTCGATGTCGATATCATGCGTCATTTTAAAGTTATTTATGTTGCTTAAAAGAATATTTAGGAAATTTAATTTTCAACATTTTTTAACAAAACTTTATATTAGTTTTATTTTTCACCAAATCTAAATTTATTTTTTTAAATGTAAATAAATTATCAAGTTTTGGTAGGGGGTGGGCAAGAGCTCTTCTAGCTTAATCCCTAGGCTATTGTAATAATTTTCAATATTACACAAATCAAAAAAATTTTAAATCTAGATTGTTGTTATTTTTACTGTAAATTTATGTTAATTTAATTTCAGAATTAAATATGCTGATTCTAAAGAAATTTAAAAATGAATTAAAATTATGAGTCTTCCAAAAAACAATATCGAAGCAAAGCCATTTGTTGATGATTTAATGAATCTAGAATCATTTGCTGAAAATTTATTAAAGCATGCAATTACCGAATCCATTGTAAATACAGGGTCGGCGGTCATAAGTTTAAACGCCGAATTTGGAATGGGCAAAAGCTATTTTCTTAAAATGTTTGAGAAATTTTTAAATGAAAAACAAATTAATTGTTTATCGATTAACTCGTGGGAAAATGATTTTTACAACGAGCCTTTAATAGTTTTGCTTTGTGAATTTAATATTTTTTTGGAAGGCAAAAATGAGGATGTAGCTAAAAAATTAAAAGAGTTAATTGGAGAGGCAATTGAAGTTGCGGGCAACACTATTTTTAGCCTTTCAAACCAAATTATTAAAAAGACAACGGGGCTTGATTCAGAAAAAACTCTCGAAGATGCGATGTCTAAAAAGTCAAAATCTTCTTCAATTTTTAATGATTATAACAATAAAAAATCAACCCTTAAAAATCTCAAAAATGCCCTCGAAAAATACACCGAAAAACTACCAAAACCCTTGATAATATTGATTGACGAGCTTGATCGCACCCGCCCCTCATATGCAGTAGAATTTTTAGAAACATTAAAACATTTTTTTGATGTTAAAAATATTGTGTTTATTTTGGCGGTGAATAAAAAGCAACTCGAGGCTTCAGTGCAATGCCTCTATGGCAATATTAATTTCGACGAATATTATCGTAAATTTGCATCACAAAATATTGAATTGCCGTATTTTGAGGAGAGTATTGAGAATTATATTAGTAAAAAAATTATCGAAATATTTGGAATTGCAGGACTGGATAAAGATGTTTCTAGCGAGGAAAATATTAAGGGAAAGGAGCTATTATATTCTTTATTAAAAGTGCCAAATCCCCTGAGAATTCTTAATGTCGCAAAGTATTTAATTAAAAATTTAAAATTATCACCAAGAGATGTTAATGAATTAATTAGATTAATGGCAAATATAAAAATAAATCAAAAGGAGTTGCATGATTACAATATTTTTGATCCAATGGCTTTGACAATTTTTTTAATTGTAAATTTACATGATAGCAAAATCGGTAAAAAAATTGCCGAAGGCACTTTTGGATATAATGAGTTTTTTAAATTATTTGAAGAAAATAATTTTGATGGGTCACCGAATAGTTATGGAAATAATCCTTATGATTTGCCCATATTAACCTTGACTTACATTGTCGCAAATTCTGAAGAAAATTTTAATCAAAATATAGAAAAATTTATAAATGATAATAAATTAGAATTTAGTAAAGATGGTTTAAGTACATTCAAAGCCCGCATGCATGATGGCTTTAATTTACAAAATATAAGAAGGCCGGAAGGTCAAAGTGCCATTCAACATATCGCCAAGAAAATTTTAAATATTGGGGATTTGTAAATTTTATATAAATTCAATTTCAAAAATTTAACTTGAGACTAAGAATTAAATAATTCCTACCCTTCAAAATCTTATTTCGCCATAAACTTAATTTAATTAAAAATAAAAAATCAGAGAGAGAAAGGTATTAGATTACTTCATTTTCTCCAATTTAAAAAACACTCATCAAGCATACGGGGTCATCACCCTCCCCTTGCGGGAGGGTAAAATTTTCTGCAAGAAAATTTTGGGAGGGGGTTAAGGTAGAATCAAGAAATCGTATTTTTGAATTCTTTTTGCCGTTCAACGCTTCTTTATTTTCTTCGAAAAAATATGAAACGTTTATCAACAAGGAAAATCTAAAAAAACCAAAAACTCATCGCGTATGTCGCGATTAATTCGCGACGGAGTGATTCAAATCAAAGCTAAATTTGTGAAGCAAATTTAATACATAACAGATAGCAAAAAAGTTTGACATTATCTTTTAAATTACAAAATTTCAAAGATAATTAATTGAAAAAATGATGACTTTCTCATGAAAATTAAAAATGTATTTTGAAATAATCTATATTGATTTATTAGAGATTGAATCGGTGAGGAAAAATTTAGGGGGATTTTATTTAAAGTGAATCTCACCTACGCAAACTTGGTTGCGTAAGTGAATATGTTTAGTGTTTTTATATTGTAAGAAAGAAAAACAAAGACGGTAGTTAGGTTCGTCTGTATTGTTTATAGCAATTTAACTTGCTATGTTTTAAAAAATTACCCGAAGATAATTTTTATATTTTTTAAGGAG
>SYAR01000066.1 GCA_005787525.1 Rickettsiales bacterium | reverse complement strand
TTGGAAAAATAATTTAAAATTTCTCGCCAATTAGAATCTTCCTTGGCACTGCCTCGATGACATTCATCAATAATGATTAAATCAAAAAAATCTGGTGAAAATTGTTTATAAATATCACGCTCCTCATCATCTCCAGAAATTGCTTGATATAAACCAAGATAAATTTCGTAAGCCTTATTTACTTCTTTGCTTTTTTTATTAATTCCAAGGTTAATATTATTGGTGTATTTTTGTTCAATAGCTCCATATTTTGTGGAGAGCTTACACATTGCTCCACCAAAATGTTTAAAATCATTAGTCATAGTTTGATCAACTAAAAAATTTCGATCAGCTAAAAATAAAATTCTTTTCTTAATGCCAGATTTCCATAATCGCCAAATAATTTGCGAAGCAACAAAAGTCTTACCTGTACCGGTTGCCATCACTAACATAATTCTATTTTGATTTTCAATAATAGCATTAATTGTTCTGTTAATTGCAACTTGTTGATAATATCGTGGCGATCTCTCTGTATTGCCTTGATAATATGGGGTTTGCAAAATTTCTTCTTGGTGATTATCAAGTTTTTTGTGAAGTTTATATCTTAAAAAAAGTTGTTGCGGGGTTGGAAGTTCATGAATTGTTAAATCTCGTTGCTTACCAGTTAAAAAATCATGCTCTAAAAAACCATCACCGTTGGTGCTGTAAGCAAAAGGGGCATCTAAAATTTCTGCATAATTTATAGCTTGTTGAATTCCACTTCCAATCGAATGATTATTTTCTTTAACTTCAATAACCGCTAAAGGAAAATTTTTTTTATAAAATAAAACAATATCAGGTTTTTTAACTTCACCACGCTTAACTATTTTACCGTTAACAATAATTCTACCTTTTGAAATTGGCTTATTTTCACTAACTTGAGTTATTAAATCCCAGCCAGAATTTTGAATCGCTGGCATTATGAACTTAGTTATAATATCTTGTTCAGTTAGATTTTTTTTATTAACAAAATCAAAATCAGTCATTATCGTTAAATTAAATTCCTAATAATCAATTGGTTATTTGATGGTGAAAATTGGATTTTGTTGAGTGGTAAAATTTACAAATATTTTGGTTAAGATAACCAAATCAAATTTCGGGGTCAAGAATTTATTTGCATTTCAAACCAAATTTATTTTTAAAAATTAGGCTTATGGAATTTAATATTTTGGGTTTAAGTTTTTTTGAAAATTGGGGTAATAAAATTTTCTATTATTCAGTTTTTATTTTAAATCTTTCTACCTACAAAAAAAATTTTTGGCAAAAAAAATTTTACCCTTCGGCAACGGCGATAGTGATGAGACCGCTGGTGATTACACCTCTCAAGATTGCACCAATTATGATGGCACCGCTTACTACGATGAGACCACGAATTTTAGGGCGTCGTTTTCCACATCAAGTAAAATATGCCCGCCATCTAAAATCTCGCCAAGTAAAATTTTATTCGCCAAAATATTTTCTACTTCGCGTTGAATTACTCGCTTCAAAGGTCTGGCGCCATATTTTGAATCATAGCCAATCGAGCCTAAATAATGTTTGGCCTTTTCACTTAATTCAATAAAAATATTGCGTTGCTGTAATCGGTTGGCAAGCCTTGCAAATTGCACCTTAACAATATCATCCATATGAGTGCGAGAAAGTTTGTTAAAAATAATGATTTCGTCAAGACGGTTCAAAAATTCTGGACGAAAATGATTTTTTACTACTTCCATAATTTCGTCATGGACTGAATTTTTCTTGCTCGCATCTTCATCTTCATCATCAAGATTAACAAGGATTTGCGAACCTAAATTTGAGGTTAAAATAATAATGGTATTCGTAAAATTCACCACATTGCCAAGCGAATCGGTGAGCCTGCCATCGTCCAAAACTTGCAACAAAATATTGAAGACATCGTGATGCGCCTTTTCAACTTCGTCAAACAAAATCACCTGATAAGGGCGACGGCGAACCGCTTCGGTAAGCACTCCGCCTTGTTCATATCCAACATAGCCGGGAGGTGCGCCAATTAATTTGGAAACAGCGTGCTTTTCCATAAATTCACTCATATCGATACGAAGCAAAGCAGTTTCGTCATCAAAAATAAATTCCGCTAAAGCTTTGGAAAGCTCGGTTTTGCCGACTCCAGTTGGCCCTAAAAATAAAAATGAACCAATCGGGCGTTTGGCATCTTGCAAGCCTGCCCTTGCTCGCCTTAAAGCATTGGCGATGGCAACCAAAGCCATATCTTGCCCAATTACTCTTTTACGAAGCAAATCTTCCATTTTTAACAATTTTTCTTTTTCGCCAGACAAGATTTTATCGATTGGCACGCCGGTAATTTTGGCGATAATTTTGGCGATATCCTCTTCGCCAACCGATTCGTTAAGAAGTTCGTCATTAAAAGAAGATTCAAGATTCAAAAGCTCTTTTTGATATTCAGGAATGGTGCCATAAGTAAGCTCTCCAGCCTTGGCTAAATTGCCTTCTCGTTGCGCTTTTTCGAGTTCAAATTTGGCACCTTCAATTTTGGTTTTTAATTCATTAATTTTGAGTCTTTTCATTTTTTCGGCTTGCCATAAATTCGACATTTCCGCCGATTTTTGTTCGAGGATTTTTAGCTCATTATTAATTTTTTGCAAACGATCTTTAGAACCTAAATCATCTTCGCGTTTTAAAGCTTCGACCTCAATTTTAAACTGAATAATTTTGCGGTCAATTTCATCAAGTTCGGTTGGCTTAGAATCAAGTTCGATTTTCAAGGCACTCGCTGCCTCATCAATTAAATCAATGGCTTTGTCGGGCAAAAAGCGGTCAGTGATATAGCGGTTTGAAAGAGTAACTGCCGATACCAAAGCCGAATCTTTAATTTTAATGCCGTGATGCATTTCGTATTTTTCTTTGATGCCTCGCAAAATCGAAATAGTGTCTTCAAGGCTTGGCTCTTCGGTGTAGACTGCTTGAAATCTTCTTGCAAGAGCGGGATCTTTTTCGATATATTTACGATATTCGTCAAGAGTTGTTGCGCCGATGCAATGAAGCGAACCACGAGCCAAAGCAGGTTTAAGCAGGTTTGAAGCATCCATGGCGCCATCGGTTTTGCCAGCTCCAACCAAT
>SYAR01000065.1 GCA_005787525.1 Rickettsiales bacterium | reverse complement strand
TTTTGCCCCATAATTGAATTTTATTAGAATCAACGGAATTTTTGGTAGAATTTTTGCGTGATTTTGGCGCTTCTTTTTCAAATAAAACTGGCATGATTTGCTTCTCGAATTTTTTATTAAAATCGATTTGTTGTTCGGTTAGAAGTTTTTGCAAAATCGCCAATCTGCTTTCTTTAACTTCTTCCGCCACTTGGTGAATTGAATCGGCTGAAGGCGTCCCTTGGCGCGGAGAATATTTAAATGAATAACATTGAGCGAAGCCGATTTGCTTGATTAAATCAAGCGTATCTTCAAAATCTTGATCGCTTTCTCCGGGAAATCCAACAATAAAATCCGAAGACAAACCCATGTCGGGCTTGGCTTTACGCAATTTTTCGATAATTTTAAAATAATCTTGACGCGTATGTTTGCGATTCATCGCCTTCAACACGGCATTCGATCCAGCTTGCACCGGCAAATGTAAAAATGGCATTAATTTTTCAATATCACGATGGGCTTCGATCAAGCTATCATCCATATCGCGAGGATGCGAAGTGGTATAACGAATTCTTTGAATTTGCGGAAATTCGGCGATTTTTTCGATCAATTTCGCCAAATTTGCCGAGTTTTTATTTTCGTCCAAACCGTGATAGGCGTTGACATTTTGCCCAAGCAAATAAATTTCCTTAACATCCTTATCGATCAAAGCTTTTACTTCATCGAGAATTTTATTAACATCGCGCGAATATTCCGCCCCACGCGTGTAAGGCACGACGCAAAAAGTGCAAAATTTATCGCAACCTTCTTGCACCGTAACAAAAGCACTCGCACCTAATCCTGCAATTGACGAAGGCAGTACATCAAATTTATTATCGGGCACAAAATCCAAATTAATTTGTTTGGTTTTTTCACGCAAAACTTTGCCGACCAAATCGGGCAAAGTTTGATAACTTTCGGGTCCAACAATAATATCAACGACGTTTGAACGTCGAAAAATTTCTTGCCCTTCAGCTTGAGCAACGCAACCCGCCACCGCAACAATCATCTGCTTTCCCGCCTCTTTCATTTTTTCTTTAAATTGGCGAATACGTCCTAAATCGGAGAATAATTTTTCCGAAGCTTTTTCACGAATATGACAGGTGTTGATAATGACCATGTCAGAATTTTCAACCTCTTCAGAGGTCTCATAACCAACAGCATTCATCAAATCTTGCATCCGATCCGAATCGTAAACATTCATTTGACAACCGTAAGTTTTTATGTGAATTTTTTTAGACATTTTTTTTAAATAATTTTTTGGCAATTTTGATTTTCAACATTTTTTCACAAAAAATAAAATTTCTCAACTGTTATTTGCGTTAAAAAAATAGCCTAAATGGCTATTTTTAGCAAATAACGGGATCATGAGCGAAGCGAAGCAATCCCGGTCCGCAAGTCGTCTTCGAAATCAAAATTTATTTTGATTGAGAAAAGCGACGAAGCGAAATCGAAGAAGCATTTTTATTTACTAAACAAATAATTATTTAGAAATGGTTTGAACCCCCGAAATCGTAACTACGCTAAATGTCGCCGGATAAGATTGTGTTTTTTCATCATAAAAATTTTCATATTTTTCCATCAATTTTTGTAATAATTTTTTGGAAAAAAACTTCCGCGATCTTTGTTTCAAAACATTGCCCTGCCCGCTAAATTTAAGATCGCGTAATAATTTTAGAGGATTTTCATAATCGACTTTAATTTTTTCCAAATCAGCGACAGGATTTTTAAATCCAACTTGGGCAAGAAGTTGCGCCGAACTTTTAATATCAATAGTCGGAGGCATTCTCGCCGAAATTCCGCCGTAAATTTCATTTTCGGCTTGATAAATTGAATTATGCAATTCGGGCAAATTTTCATCGCCGTAAAAACTGGCGATAAAGAGCCCGTTTGGCTTTAACGCCGACTTAATTTTTGCTAAAAATTGCGGAACATTATTGATAAAATGCAAATCAGAATTGCTAATTATTAAATCATATTTTTGCGACGAAAAATTAATATTTTCTTCGTCAACAATTTCATCAAAAGAGCAAGATTCAAAGCTTTGACAACGCAAATTTTCTTGAAAAAAATTAGTTTTTTTATTGATTTCAAAAACGGCGTCGAAAGCACGATTTTGTAGTTCAATATTTTCTAAAATAATATTTGCAATTTCTAAATATAAAAAATTATAATCGGCAAAAACCCGTTGATAACGTTTGTGATTTTGTTGCAAAAATTGTCGATCAAATAAATTTTGAGAATTCACCATGAAATTAATTAATAAAATTTTGGAAATTTTATTTCCAACTAAATGCTTGTCATGCAACGCCGTTATTAGTTTTGACGCCAATTTTTGTAAAAATTGTTGGCCAAAATTACAATTTATAAAATCACCACATTGCAAAATTTGCTCTCATCCTTTCGAAATAAATTTACAAGAACAAGAAAATTATATTTGTGCAAATTGTTTAAAAAAACCACCTTTTTTTGATAAAACTATTGCGATTTATCGTTATAATCCAACGATTGGCGGTGCCATTAGTCGTTTTAAATATGGCGATCAAACTTTTTTGGCGAAAAAATTTGCCAAGATTTTATTGCCAAAAGCCCGTGATGAAATTGCTAATTGCGACATAATTTGCGCGGTGGCTTTACATCGAAGCAAACTTAGAAAGCGTAAGTTTAATCAGGCATTGTTAATCGCGCGAAATTTAGACTCGAAGAAATTAATTTTTGATTTATTGATCCGCACTAAAAATCAAAAATCGCAAGTTCAACTTACGCAAAAACAACGTATTAAAAATATTAAAAAAGCCTTTTCTTTAAATCCAAAATATCAAAATTTTGTTAAAAACAAACATATTATTTTGGTTGATGATGTTATCACAACTTCTTCAACCGCTAACTCCTGTGCTAAAGAATTAAAAAAATTCGGTGCCAAAAAAATTACAATTTTGACGATCGCTAAAACGATTTTTTAATTATTTACTTTGTTGCATTTCTTTATTTTGTTCCATTGAAACAGCAGTGGCAGTGGCACCGACACAAGCCACACCAACCACAACAGCGACCACTGTTATTGGAACTATACCAAGTCCTAAAGCTGAAGCACACAGCACAACAGCTCCAGCTCCCGCCAGCCCTGCAACAATTGGCACTCCATATGATTTTAAATTATCTTGGAAAGTGGGTTGGGGAGTTGAATTCTCAATTTCGACTTTTTCTTTCGCTTTAAAACAACTTAAATTCATCGAATCTTTAATTTCTCTGTCTTCTAAACCCTTATTATGCTTGCCATTAAGCAACATTTGCATCATGGCACCCATGGCAACATTGAGAGATTCTTCCGCTGCATTTAAACCCTTCATCGACCCTTCGCCATCTTGACCCTTTGGATTTGCCATTATAGGAATTGCAATCATAGCTCCACTTCCTTCTTGATATGCTTGGGCTAGGCTTATCATGTCATGACCGTTAATTTTTAAAGCCTCAACGCCTGATTCTGAATCTCGCAGAGCCTTTTCAATAAGAGCGATGTCGCCGAAAAATTCTACACCTTCTTTGTGACCATCATCTGGACCAATTGTTTTAACGCCATCTAAAAACAAAACCTTATCTATTTTTCCTTTCATTGCATCCGCAACCCCTTGGTCAGAAAATAATTCTACAAGAGTCTCGTTAATAAATTTTTGCAACTCCTTAGCTTTGTTAACACTATTTGGCTCATAAACCCGAACAAAATCATAAGCTCTATTTAAAATCAAAGGAACTTTGATATTTTCATCTATTTTTTTACTATCTACTTGTTGCTGTCTCGACAATAATACTGCATAAATTTGTTGCTTAAAAATTGCTTTTAATTCATCTATTGTTTGCTTTTTTTGATCACCATTAATTGCATTTATATAATTTTCATCAAAAAGTGGATATCCAAAACCCGTAATATAAGCCCTAGTTGGTTTATCAGCTTTTTGCGCAGCCTTTTTTCCTAGATTATCATTATGAGATTGATTCAAATAAAAAGTAGTGGGGGCGATATAAGAAGACATTAAGCCATAATTTGCGTCACTTAATCTTCCACCACTAGCTTCTTTATCCGCAAAGCATTTTTGTTTAATATCCTCATCCGATAATTGCGACCCATCCGTCCCCACCAATTTAGATTTAACCGCCAATCTTACAACATTCTTTTGATCTTCTTTAATTTGTTTTATTTGCTCTGCCGTTAATTGAGAGTTATCTGAAAAAAAAGTGACAGGCTGTATAGCGTCATCATTTTTTGCTAATTCTTTTTTTACTAAATATAACGGGGAGCCATTTGGAAATGTCTGCAAGGGTGGCGATCCATTAGCTCCTTCAGATGTACAATATTTTTGATCCGAAGAAAATTGTGTAGTCGAGGAAATTGATTTATATTTTTCATAGCCCCCATAAAGATGTAAAATCTCTTTTGCCCTAGCTATTTTTGCTTCATTATTAGCGTTTGGATCAAATTCTATTATTTCAATTTCCCTGCCACCGATTTTTGAAAAAAGCAATTTTCCTGAGGCGTCAAGATATATTGTCACAATTCTAAATTTTTAATATTGTATTTTGAGGTAAATAATAATTCTAAATTCTTCATAATAATTTAACCGAAAAATTAATAATTTTATTTTAATATTAAATTACAAGAGTTTTGTTATGATCTTATCCGCCATTTTTCGATTAAATATGCTTCGATTAATTTGCGATCTGCGTCGTTTAAATCTTTGGAATAAACAATTATCTCGCCAATAAAACCTTTAAAATAGCCGTAATGTTCACCGTAATTAGTTGAAATCGAAGGTCTTCCGCCGCCAAAAGTTAATCCAGGGAAAATATTTCTTGCACTGGCACTTCCCGAATAATAATCGGTTGAATTTATATATAATTTTGGCGCTCCACTTGAATATTTTAAAGTAAATTGTATCGGTTTATTAATAGCTCTATTGTTGCTAACAACATATGGCATATTACCATTCCAATGTTCAACTGAGGCAATAAAACTTTCGCAAAGCGAAACTCCCGAACCACTGGCATTATTGCCACCATAAACAACATCACCTTGTTGTGGATAAAAAATATATTTTTGGCCAGAAACTCCAGCAACACTTCCTGATTGCATTACGCAGGGATTTGTTAAATTTTTAATCGGAAATCCCACAACAAAAACTGTAAAATTATTAATAATTGTAAATTTAGTTGTTGAGGCAATATAGTCATCAACCCCATCAAACAATAGAGCGGGAAGGTTATTGATTCCATCTTGAATATAAAGCGGTTGATAATTTAAAGTGCCTTGGACAGCGTGATTTTTATTATTCGGATTAATTAATGTTGGATTCAAATCATTCCATCTGCCGATTTCTTTTTTATCTGGAGGGTTTGCAACATTGGTAAAACTTGTTCCCGTTCCTGTCGCCAAAGAATTTTCCGAAGTAGTTTCGAGCCACAATTCCAAATTTTCCATTCCAAACATTGGAGCTTTGTCGGTCAGAGCCCTTGCGGTTGCAAGCCTCATATCGTAAACCATGTCGATGCCCTTGGAAATTCCAGCAATTAATATGCCAATCACCAAAATTACCATCGAAATTTCAATCAAAGAAAAAGCTTTTTTAAAATTATTGTTCATGATTTTTATGTTTTAAAAACATATTTTTTAAATTAAAATAAGATAATTCAACAAAACTTAAATCTCATCGTGAATGTCGCGATTTAGTCGCGACGAACCGATACGACCTCCTCCCTAAATTTGCGTAAGCAAATTTAATATTTCCAAATAAACTTTTTGTAAATTTTCAATTTCATTCACCTTCGAATATTCGTCAATTTTATGCGCTGTTTCATTAACCAAACCGATTTCAACGACTTCGGCGAAATCCTTGATAAATCTAGCGTCTGACGTTCCACCACTCGTGCTTAAAACTGGAATTTTACCGCAAATTTTTTGCGTCGCTTGTTGCACAATTTGCGCTAATTTTTTCGGCTCGCTCAAAAATGCCTCGCCCGAAATACGTTTTTCAATTTGATATTTTCCACTAAAGGCTAAACCTTCGCCACCAATGGTTTTTTGGCAAGCATATTCAACAAAATTAATTATTTCTTGGGCTTTATGTGTATCGTTGAAACGCACATTGAAAGCACACTCCGCCTCATTCGGGATCACATTCGAACCTAAATTTTGCGAAGAAATATGGGTGAATTCCAAATTGCTCGGATCAAAAAATTTAGTGCCATTATCGAGTTTTTGATCCTTCAAAATTTTGCATAAATTTATCAACATGGTGATCGGATTTAATGCGATATCGGGGTAGGCGACGTGGCCTTGCTTGCCGGTAATTTTTATTTTAAAACCGATCGATCCGCGTCGCCCAATTTTTATCATTTCGCCAAATTCTTTAGGATTGGTTGGCTCGCCGACCAAACAATAAGTAATTGGGAAATTATTTTCTTGCATCCATTGCAAAACTTTTTTGGTGCCGTTTATGCTGTCATTTTCTTCATCATTGGTAATTAAAAAACCAATTCCAAAATTAGGTTGCGGATTATTTTGTAAAAACTCAGCGACCGCGGAAACAAAGGATGCAATCGCACATTTCATATCCGATGCACCGCGTCCAAAAAGTTTGCCATCAACGATTTTTGCTTCAAATGGATCATATTGCCAAAGCGAACGCTCCCCTTCATTGACGACATCAGTATGCCCTGCAAAATAAATAGTTTGCGAAGATTTTTTAGGATTATAAATTGCGTGAAGATTGTTGACTTTGTAGGACCCATCGCCATCGAATTCAATAATTTTGCACTCAAAACCAATTTTTTGTAAAGTATTTTTTAATAATTCAATTACTTGCGGGTTATTACCGCTGTAGGACGGAATGCGAATTAATTGTTGCGAAAAATCGATTGCTGAAATCATAATTTAAAAATTACATTAAATTTATTTGTGCAAAAATAACATAAATTTTTATTTATTAAATAGCTATTTTACGATTTAATTTTTTGATTTTTTAAAATTTAGCGTTGATTTTCACTAAATAATGATTTGTAAAATTTTAATTGAACAAATTATTTTGTATCGGGAAATAAATGCCTAACTATGATCCAAACAACGCCGATAACCTTGACAAATCCAACGGTAATTAAGAAGTTTAAGGTGGTTGGATTTAAATCACTAATACAAAATTTTTCATTTCCAAGGACGCATTTTCCATTAAACCAAAGAGTTGTGAACATTGCAATTGTGAATATAACAAGATAGAACATCAAAAGGACCGACCATTGTTTTTGCATGCGTTCTTTTGAGCGAAAAGCTAAGTATTTAGATTCGCGTCTATCTAAATCTTGGGAGACTAATTCTTTCTGCTCATCGAATGTTAAATTTTCGAAATCATTTTCTTTAAAGTTTTTTAGATCGCTGGGTTTGAATTTGTTTTTCATTGTGGATTAATTGTGGGTTTAATTTTAGTTAATTACATTTTCAACTCTTTGGGCAAAATAGATTTTTATATAATCTAAATCTATTTCGGTATTCCAGTTGGCTCCTTCAATTCTTAGTAAATCCCAAGGCGAGCCTTGAGTATGAGACCAAATCGATAATTTCCCCGCGGGAATATTTCCCCATTTTTCTACAGTTTTTTCTAAAATATTTATCGCTTCTTTATCGCTAATCGATTCAATTTTATCTCGCTTGATTTCTTTAATTGCTTCAAATTTTTTGTGAACCTTTGGAAATACTGGACCATATGGCCAGAATTTAGGTTTTTCGTCAATATCGTAGATTTCTTCGATGCCATTTATCAAACAAAAACCAACAAAAAGATATAATAATTTTTGTATTTTGGTGTTATTGAATTCGTAATGATTTTTATTGCATAAAAACACGATGTCTTTGGCGATTTCAAGGGTTTTCATAGTTTTTATATTTAAAAAATTTAACTTATAATTTTGAATTATTTTAACTTATTAACAAATTTAAAATCAATAGAATTATTTATAAATTATTTTGAAATAATTCAAAGTAAATCTAAAAAATTATTAATTTTTTGCGGAATTTTTGGAATTGGAATCGAATTTTTTTACCGCCCAAACTAGTGCCACAACCCAGCCGAAAAATGTCCAACCTAGAAATAAATTTAGAACGAAAATTGCCGGGGAGTCAACGTGGTTACGAATTAAGGCGATTAAAAATGGTAAAAAGTAAATCGTAAAAATGAAAAATGAAAACAAAAAACCTTCCATAAATCGCCCCTAATTTATAAAACTAAATATCCAAAACTAATCTTCTTGGATCTTCGAGTAATTCTTTGACGCGGACTAAAAATGTAACGGCTTCTTTGCCATCGATAATGCGATGGTCGTAAGATAAAGCCAAATACATCATCGGACGGATTTTGATTTCGCCATTAATTGCCATCGGGCGGTCTTGGATTTTATGCATTCCCAAAATTCCTGATTGCGGTGGATTGATGATTGGCGTTGACATTAACGAACCATAAACTCCGCCGTTAGAAATGGTGAAAGTTGCACCAGCTAAATCTGGCAAGGTAAGTTTGCCGTCGCGGGCTTTAACGCCAAGCTCGGAAATGCCTTTTTCGATTCCAGCTAGATTTAATTTATCGGCGTCACGTAAAACTGGAACAACTAAACCTTGCGGAGAGCCAACTGCAACCCCAATATCGTAGAAATTTTTGTAAATTATATCAGTTCCATCAATTTCAGCATTAACCGCTGGAAGCTCTTTCAAAGCTACGATACAAGCTTTTACGAAGAAAGACATGAAGCCCAATTTAACGCCATGCTTTTTTTCAAAAACATCTTTATATTCCGAGCGAAGAGCCATTACCGCGCCCATATCGACTTCGTTGAAAGTGGTCAAAATCGCCGCCGTGTTTTGTGATTCTTTCAATCTTTCGGCAATTTTTTGACGAAGTTTTGACATTTTTACACGCTCTGTCGGCTTAGAACCTAATGCTTGTGGAGCATTTTGTGCAACAACAGTTTTTGCACCATTAGCGATAACATCAAGCACATCGCCCTTAGTTACGCGACCATCTTTGCCCGAACCAGCAATTGACGAGGTGTCAATATTATTTTCCGTCGCTAATTTTTTGGGAGCGGGAGAAAGTTCACGTTGCGAAGAAATTTTATTTGAAGCAACTGAAGCTTGTAAATTTGGAGTGCTTTGCGCAGAAGCCACTGGCTTGACTTGAGCCGAACCACCCTCTTGCATTAAAGCTACTAAATCGCCAACTTTAACGCTGTCACCTTCTTTAACTTTTAAATCAGAAATTACGCCATTGGCGGGGGCGTTGACTTCAAGTGTAACTTTATCGGTTTCGAGTTCGAGAATTAATTCATCGGCTTTAACCGCATCGCCAACTTTTTTGTGAAGCTTAGCAATTGAGGCTTCGGAAACTGATTCTCCAAGAGGCGGAACTTTGATTTCAATGGTCATAATTTTATGATTTATGGTTTTTATTTTTGAATTAAGGCAATTTTATTGCCAATAAAATTTTCGTCAATGGCTTTTTTATTTTTGAAAAATTTGTTTAAATAAAAAAATGAATCACCAAAATTATTTTTTTATTTATAATAAATAATTTTCTTGCTAAATATTTTTAATTGTTTTTTTATCAAATAACTAATAAAAAATATTTATTAAATGTTATGTTTAAAAAAATTGCCATTTTCTTTTTTTGTTGTTGCCACCAAAGCTAGAATTTTCGCTATTTTTTTAAATTATTTTATTAACAAATGTTTCTTCCAAATCAAAAAATAACAATAAAAATTTTCCACAAAAATCTTTTATTTTTTTTCTTAAAATCAAAATCCTTATTAGCTTTAAATCCTTGTAGCGATTGTCTTCGGACATAATTTATAAAATTTTCAACGCCACATTTATTTAAAAATTAATTTAGGAATTATATGACTATTTTACAAAACAGAATTTCGCAATTATCAACAATTATTCACGCTTGGAACGAGCTTGAAGAAGGCTCGCAAAAAAAATCGATTAATTTTATTTCGGAATTTATTGAAAGTGCCAGCTTGTTACAAAAATTAAGTGGCAACGAGACTTTGGCTTCGGAATTAAAATTATTTAACCAAAATTATCAAAAATTATTTGATAAGGATTTGAGCAAATTAGGTACTTCGGATTTGTCAGAAAAAAACGTTGAAATTCTAAATCAAATTAAAAAAATTGATGACGAAGAAATTGAGCTTTCGCATAAAAAAGAAAAAATATCTTTGTTGCTAGAACAAGAAGGCATTTCAATTCAAACTTTTCGAGAAAATTTGATTAAAGAAAGCGCCGATAAATATCCCAACGCGCATGTTAAAGTTTCATGGAATTATGGCAATTTTATTGAGCATATTGGCGAAAATTTAAGTCCAGAAAAAAAAGAAAAATTTGATAAATTAAAAACCGAATTAGCGACGACTGAAACTGATCAAGAATTTTATGAAAAATTAGTTTTACTCAATCAAATCGCCGATATTCCCGCTAATTTTGATAAATTAAAAAAGCAATTTGGACTTGATGGCATCGAAGAACATACTTTGATAAATCAAGGAACTCAATATCGTGGAAAGCTTGATGTTATTGAGTTTATCACAGAAATTGAAAATCAAAGTGGCGATGATTTATCACAAAAATCACAAAATTTTTTCATAGAAAAAAGTGAATTAAAATCGATAAAAATTGACACTAAAAAAATATCGCAAGATTTTCGAGAAACTTCATTATCACTTGAAAAATCAACTCCCGCTGGCATTGACAACCCTCAATTAACTTTAGGTTTTGAAGTTGAGAGCGTTATTCTTCCAACTAAGGGACCCAACGCCGAAGCTGAAAGGAAAGAGCAATTTTCTCAATTTGAAAAAATAAAACGTGGACTTGCCGATAATGATTCGCGAGGAAAAATGCGTAAAACTTATGGTTTTGATAGTTCCGAGATTGGCTCTAGCCCTAATGCTTTATTGCTTTTTAGCGATGATGAATTAAAGGACTTTAAAGCTCAAAATCTTGAAAAATATGGCGACAAAATTTCCGCAATTGAAAAATTTATCGAAGCAGAAAAACAAAATTATCCACAAGAAATTGTCAAATTCGACAAAGCTCTTGGCAACTTGGCGTTGCTAACAGCGGAAGAGATTCTTTTTCTCGATTTATTTTATCAACAAAAAGAAAAGGCAATTGAACATAGACTCACTATGGATGACGTTTTTGATTGGCGCGACAATCAACAAAAACAACAAGAAAAATTCTTAAAAATTTTAGAGGATATTGGTGAGAAAGGTTCTTTTTATGCCAAAACTCTCGACATGATTCGCGCCAGCGAATTTGCCATTGGCGAATTTCCGCTCGAAAGTGCGAAACAACAATTCGATGCGAGTTTAAATCATGTTAGAGTAGTCGCCAAAGAACATGATTTACGCTTGAAAGATCGTGGTATTCAAATTAATGTTGGGGCAAAATTGGGGCAAAAAACATTAAATATTTCGAGTGAAATAATTGACGAAAAATTAGAAATATTTACCGATCCACTAACAATTGCCGTTGGCACTGCGATTCAAAAAGCTTTGGAAAAAACTTTCCAAGATTATCCAATTCTTGAACGCAAAGGGCAAGGTATAATTGGGATCGAAGTCAATGTTGATCGCAAAAAAGGCTTGATTAGCGAAACCACCGGCACCGATTATTTTATAAGTTTTGATCCGCAAAAAAATCGGGAAGAAAATTTGGGATTAACCCACGATTCATCCGCCTTCCCCATTCATCGTCAAAATACCGGCAAGTCGGGAACTATTCGACTCGCTCGACTCGGAAATGATGATGAAAAAGCCGTTTTTGAAGTAAGACTTTTGGGCAATAATCCGCACGCACCCTACTTCGACGAGCACCCGCGTCAAATTTTCAACGGCGCCGAAATAACGGTGGAAATATTTACACAATATTTAGCTAAAGAGTTGGAAGGCTTGAAAATCGCGGATGGGGAGCGAAGAATTGCTATCGAAAAAGATGGTAAAATTGCAGAAATTCCCGCAATATTAAAATCATCTTTGGCGGGCTCAAGCATTGCTAAAGCTGGCGCTAACGCGATCGCTTCACCTTTAATTACACGAACATACAAATAATAATTTAAATTTATGTTTATCATTTTGCGAGGAATGTTTTCAAGAATTTAATATTTTATTAAATCTTTAAACCTCCTCGCTTACAATCAACATAAAAAACTATCTTTTAAAAAAAATTTTTTTAAATTGATAAAATTAATTTACACTAAAATGATTATGAAAATAATTTATGTTTGATTTTTTAGGTGAAGCTTTAAGAAAAATTGGAAATACTTTTAATGCAGAATTTCGTGATTTTAAAAGAGCTTTATTTTCATATTTTAAAAGTGATTCGAATTCTAATAAAACCGAACAAGATGAATCTTCTGAATTTACTTCAATTTCAGAAGATGGTGTTCCTCTTCCTAGATCTGAACAAGATAAAAAAGACTTAGAAAATCACATTTCCAATATTAAGCTTCTTGATAATCCAACATTATCCAACTATGACAGATTTATTATAACCCCAAAACTTCTAAGCATTGAAGATTTATATAAAATAGAAATTAAAGGGATAGAAAGCACCGCAAATCCATATCAAAGAATGAAATATAAAGGTAAAAGCGATCAACATAAATTTTATTTAGATAATGAGGGAAGTTTTCAATTAATTTCAGATTTAGAAAAAAATGATGCGTTATTTGGGGCTCTAATAGAAGGAGATCCAACACTAACTAAAATTACATCGCAACATAAAATTGATCTTGATATTTTGCACCAACATAAAAAAACTATAAGGCGTTCGAGTGGCTCAATTTATGGTTTAATTCAAGATCACCCAGATCAAAATGCTAAATTATTGTTCGCCATACAACATAATGATTTGGAGTTAGTTGATATTGCCTTTAAAAACGGTGCAAGCATCAAAGTTTTAACCGAAAATAAGAATATTTTTAGTTCTATTTCAAGTAACGCAGAACTGATTGATTATTTTCAAAATAAATATTTATTCACATCAGTTGAAAGCCCTAATTCAAATTTATATGATTTAAAAAAAGGATTATCTGATTTTTGGAAAACGCAAGATGGAAATGGCAATATACTTTTTTATTTAGAATGTTTGCATGGTGATGAAGATGCAATTGAAAAATTATTAAAAATTGATGATAATAAAAATAGAAAAGGTAAAGATGATTTAAAAAAAGAATTATCTGATTTTTGGAAAACGCAAGATGAAAATGGCAATACACTTTTGCATTTAGCATGTTCGCAGGGTAATGAAGATGCAATTAAAGAATTATTAAAAGTTGATGATATTGATGTTGGAATCACAAATAACAATGGTAAAATCGCATTAGAATTAATCGAAGATAAAAATTTAAAATCATCAATTTGTGCTATCGTTTTAGAAAAAGAAAACCTAAATAGACATATTCTTGCTCTTCCCAAATCTAACGCTACTCTTAAGTCTAAAATCACCGAAAAGCTACTTGGCTGGCAAACTTTAAGAAAAATACAAAATATTCTAGAACCTAACGAAAGACCTGCTATAACAGTTGAATCATTACTCAAATCACATCCCGATAGTTTAATTTTTGCTATACGTTTTAGAGGAGATTTTGCTAATGTAATTGATGCCTTTAAAAACGGAGCAAGCATTCAGACTCTTACCAGAGATAAAAATATTCTTAGTTCTATTGCAAGTAATGCAGAATTGATTAAATTTTTAAATACTGAATATATATCTAGTTTTTCAGAATCCTATTTTGGAATTTTGAAGAAGCCAGATGATTTAAAAAAAGAATTATCTGATTTTTGGAAAACGCAAGATGAAAATGGCAATACACTTTTGCATTTAGCATGCCTTGGAAACAATAGGGGTGCAATTGAAGAATTATTAAAAATTGCTGATATTGATGTTGAAATTAAAAATAACAATGGTAAAATCGCTTTTGAATTAATCGAAGATAAAAGTTTAAAATCATCAATTAGTGATATTTCAACAGCGTCCAAAGCAGGCTCTCCTTCGAAATCTCCGTTAATGACAGGTTCTCCATATGGCGTTCCTCAACTCTGTCGATAGATTTTAAAATACTCGCAAAGCTTATGAGTTCTATTTCTTCTTCATGGATTGTGTCTCTCCTTTTTTCAAAACACTCGCAACATCAACTAGTTCTATATTGTAAATTATGCACTGAAAAATCTTAATTGCGGTGGAGTAAAAGATTCGGCACGATTAACTGTGGTTGATGGTTTATCAAGTTCCCACGGCGATTGACCTTTCTCATATTTCGGCATAATCGGCTTAAATAAAATTTCGGAGTTATGATTTTGCGGAGTTAAAGTTGGATGACTTTCATAAGAGTTTAACTTTTTATATGAATTTAATGTTGAATAAAAGGATTTTAAATCTAATTCTATTGGCGATTTACCTTCGGGATAAATTGGAAGAAATGCCAATCTTTTATTATTTGAAAATAAAGGAATTTGACTGGTAAAAACATCTAATTCAGTTGATGATTTAACCGCAACATCTTCTGTAAGTAAAGGAGTTGTACTTAGGGGCTTTGATGTCATTTCTTCAGATTTAAAAACTCCGACTAATTTCAAATCTTCAATTTTTTCTTGATGCGATAAATAAATTTCTTGAGAAGGATAAATTGATATTTGAGCCGACAAATCTTCATCAAATTTATTTTGAGAAAAACAATTTTTAAAAACTCCAACAATGGCTTTTCTAATTTTTGATAAAACCCACGGACCCAATGAAATAAGCTTGCTTGGATTGGTTTTTTTATCTTTATTTTTTTTTGTTTGCAACGACTCTTCCCCGACTATCGCTTTCTTTTAAATTAGTGGCAAAATTACTAAAAATTTCTTGCAATTTTTTAACAGATTCCGTTGATTTATCGCTTTTTTCTTCAATTTCTTGACAAATTTTATCAACCGTTAAATGTAAATTTTCAACAATTTTTGATAATCTATCTTGCCTTAAATTCGCAGATTTTTTTGATAATCCGTAAGAAATTAATGGCACGATTGGAATAATTGAACCAATTACCGAATTAACAATAAAATTGGTGGTTTCAGCAAATGATGAAAATCTTGAGAAACCCTTTTCAGTTGCGGATAGACTAGCTCCTGAAAAATAAGATAACATGCGATAAATCCCCGGATTATCTTTTTTTTTCGATTGGTCAAATACAAATTCTAAACCAAATTTTTCCTTAAAATCTTCTTGCATTTTTTTGGTTGCCGATTCTAATTTATTAACAAAATGCGAAGATAAATATCCAAGATTTGCGATATTTCTTTTAGCTTGTGATTCCCCCTATAGAAGAGGCTCCAATCACCCCAATCGCACAAGCAATTCCCGCAATTGGTGAAGCAAAAAAATTTAACAATAAAGCGCCCGAAAGACCAGCAACGTTAAAAATCGCAACGTTAAATCTGGTATCAAATTCCTTAGCTAAATTTTCTTGATTCCAATTTTGCAATGATTTTAAAAAATCTATTTTAGGATTTTTATGATTGGAAATTTTTTCTTGATAAAATCTTTTAAAAATATTGACAACATTGGCTTGATAAGCATCGCCTAAAAATGATTCTTCAAGATTTGCGATTAATTCATCATCGGATTTAGCACCAAGACCTCGTAAAAAATCTTGCTTTAAAGAATTAATTTCAACACTTAAAGAATTTTCAGAATTTCTCATATAAATTATATTATTAACAAATTAATAATATAATTTATAAGAGTTATTTTTTTTGTTCCTTAATATATTTTATTTTTTTAAAAATATAAAATATATTGCTTCACTTTGTTGCAATTACGAATTTAAAGTTTCATCAATTAATTTCTTTTGCTCACGCGAATGATAAGAGCCGTAACCCGTTGCTGGAGAAGCGCTGGCGATTCTACCAACATATTTTGCACGCGAATTTTTGTGTTTATTTGCAATTAAAACTTCTTCGATTAAATCATCGACAAATTTCCACGCACCCATATTTTTAGGCTCTTCTTGGCACCAAATAATTTCAGCATTTTTATATTTTTTTACTTCATTGGCTAATTCTTGAGCCGGAAATGGATAAAGTTGTTCGAGACGAATAATCGCTACATCATTGATTTTACCCGCTTCACGTGCTTCGATTAAATCATAATAGACCTTTCCTGAACATAAAATCAAGCGACGAATTTTGTCATCGGCACTTAATTTATGAGTTTCAGGGATTAAAGTTTTAAAATTTTCGACCGTAAATTCGCTTAATTTTGAAACCGCCATTTTATGACGAAGTAGCGATTTTGGCGACATCACGACCAATGGTTTACGATCTTTATTATGAATTTGACGACGCAATACGTGGAAAAAATTGGCTGGATTGGTAATGTTAACGACGCGTAAATTATTATCGGCACAAGCTTGTAAATAACGTTCGAGTCGCGCCGAAGAATGTTCTGGCCCCTGCCCTTCAAAACCATGAGGCAGTAGCATTACCAAACCTGATTTGCGCAACCATTTTACTTCAGAAGAAGCCACAAATTGATCAAAAATAATTTGAGCACCATTAGCGAAATCACCAAATTGAGCTTCCCAAATTGTTAAAGCATTTGGCGCCGAAAGTGAATAACCATATTCAAAGCCCATCACCCCATATTCGGACAGCACCGAATCATGAACTTCGAAATGTGCTTTATCAGAAATTGCTTGATAAATATTATGTCTTTGTGCAGTTTTGGCATCGTGTAAAATTGAATGGCGATGAGAGAAAGTGCCTCGCCCAGCGTCTTGCCCTGTTATTCTAACCACATGGCCCTCATTAATTAAAGTAGCAAAAGCCAAACTTTCTGCCGTACCCCAATCAATTTCTTTGCCATCTTCGACCACTTGTTTTCTGGCTTCAACTTGACGAATAATTTTTGGATTGGCGTTAAAATTTTGCGGAATTGCGGTTATTTTTGTATTTAATTCTTTGATTATTTTTTCTGAAACTGCTGTTTTTGAAATTGAATTATCGCCATCTTTAATATGCGACCAATCACCT
The DNA here is from genome assembly GCA_005787525.1 of Rickettsiales bacterium. Taxonomy (GTDB): domain Bacteria; phylum Pseudomonadota; class Alphaproteobacteria; order Rickettsiales; family UBA1997; genus CAILUF01. The sequence goes on along the minus strand of SYAR01000065.1, from coordinate 1,898 downwards.
TTTAACCAATCAGCCTCTAAGGCTTTAAAATTTTGTGCTTTGTTAAATTCATCATTCAACAACACTTCAAAATCATTGACTAATTTTTCATATTCAGCTTGAGAAATTGAATTTTCATTCAACAATTTTTGTGAATAAATTTTCTCGAGTGAAATTTGATCTTTGATTTTATTATACATAATTGGTTGGGTATAAAGAGGTTCGTCGCCTTCATTATGACCATATTTACGATAACAAATTATATCAAGAACAACATCTTTTTTAAATGTTTGACGATATTTGCTAATGATTCCAGAAATTTTCACCACCGCTTCTACATCATCGCCATTAACATGGAAAATTGGAGCGTCGATTGATTTTGCTAAATCCGAAGCATATTGCGTGCTTCTAGAGTCTGTAGGATTAGCGGTAAATCCGATTTGGTTATTGATAATAATATGGATTACTCCGCCCGTATCATAACCCGCCGTGCCGTTCATAACTAAACTTTCAGCCACCGAACCTTGACCAGCAAAAGCCGCATCGCCGTGAATTAATAAAGCTAAGGCTTGAGTTCTTGACGCATCTTGCATTAAATCTTGCGTAGCACGGACTCTTCCCGCCACCACGGTGTTAACAGCCTCAAGGTGCGAAGGATTGAACGCCAAAGATAAATCGATTTTATTGCCACCGATTTCTCGAGTCGAAGAATAGCCCATGTGATATTTAACGTCGCCCGATTTGGTGATTGACTCCGGAATTCCCGGCGTGCCTTGGAACTCAGATAAAAGGCGATGGTAAGGCTTATTCATTACTCCTGTTAAAGTATTAAGACGACCACGATGAGCCATCCCAATAATAATTTTTTTCACTCCACTTCGTGCCGAAGCATCGATGATTTTTTCAACCGCACAAATTGAAGATTCTCCACCTTCAATCGAAAATCTTTTAGCTCCAGGGAAGCGTTTATGCAAAAATTGTTCGAAACGTTCAGTGCGAATTATTTCTTGTAAGATTTTGTGTTTTTCAGTTTTTGAAACTGCTTCAAAAGCACTATTTTCAACCTCGCGCGTCAACCAATCTTTTTGTTGTTGATCACGAATATATTCAAATTCTAGGCCAATTGTGTTGCAATAAATATGATTTAAATTGGCGATCGCTTGGTTTAATTTAATTTTTTGTCCACCATAATTAACTTCTTTTTCTAAATCAGAATTATCGATGTCGTTATTTTTTAAATCAATTTCGGCAACATATTTAGGCGGAGTTAAGCCAAGAGGATCAAGGTTTGAAGCCAAATGTCCAAATCTTTTATAATTGGCAATTAAATTTTGCAAACGAATATTTAAATCTTTTGAGGCAATTTGATTTGGGGCTTTGGCATCTTTTTTCGGCAATTCTTTTGGAGAATTTGAAGAAATATCATAATCTTGTGAGCCTACAACCTTAAGGTTTCTCTTGCCCCAAGATGGACCATTATAATCAGACAAAATCGCTTGCACTTCGTCATGATTTTGCGAAAAAAATTCTGCCCAAGAAGCGTCGACCGAAGCCGGATTTTGTGAATATTTTTGATAAAGCTCGTTGATAAAAACAACGTTAGCACTAAAGAAAGGAGTAGTGTTTTCAAGCTGTTGCGACATATTTAAATGTTTAAGTTTTTAATAATTTTTGCTAATTTTAATTTTTTGAAACTTAATTGCAACCTTCGAGAGTTTTTGGGGGAAATTTGCAATTTAACCTGAGAAACAAAGATATATTTAAATAATAAATCAAAAACATTATTTTGAATTTTTGATTTGATTTTCTTCGAGATTTTTTTTAACATTGGCGTGGGTTTTTATTTGTTGGTGTATTAATTTTATATTTTTACAAAATTAAATTCAGGCAAATTAATGAATATGGTAGCGGAGGAGGGA
>SYAR01000064.1 GCA_005787525.1 Rickettsiales bacterium | reverse complement strand
TTACCCATTTTAGAATAATAACGCTGAAGAATTTGTTGCATAATAGTTGAATAATTTATTTATAAATAAGAGCTAAAAGAGCTATATTTGCTTTATAAATTAAATATCTTATTTGTAAATAAATATTGTAGGGGTGTAAGCACTCAAGGGGGGAGCTAGAGCCCGTATGCGTTGAAAATATTTTTACAAATTGTAGGTTTTCAAGCCAAAAATTGTGGCACTTTTAATTAATGAGCATGTTCATTTATTTTTAAAATATTTCCATCTAAATCACAATCTGCAGATATTGATTCTACATTATATCCTCCAAAACCATTTTTTGCCCTGTATTTCACTTTTACCTCAATCACCCCCTTCTCCCAACCCTTCGCACCTCTTTTTCTTTCATATGACGATTCTATATGCTCTAAACTGTCTGGATCTCTTAGGTTTTCTTTTAAAAAATTATAGAGTTGTATATGTCTTCCATCCTAGGGAGAGAATTGTTTTTCAATTTTTTTCTGAATCAACAGAGAGTCGTTTTTAATTTTCTCTAACCCTTTCTCCAACTCAATATCGAATTCTTTTCCAATTTTCTCTGATTCAATTTATTCGGTGGTTTTTTGAGGTTGTTGCTCTGGAATTGTTTGCGTGCCCTTATCTGGTTTTTGCGCTTCAGGCGTTGCCACCATTAGAAAAATAAAAAGCGTAGAAAAAACTACGCAGGCACATACTTTTAACTCTGCATCAATAATAAAATTATATTTTGATTGTAAAAATTGGTTAATTATTTTTCCGGTTGGCGGAATAGAAATTAAAGCAGCAAAAAAACCAAGAGCCGATGCCAATGAACTTTCGGAAAGAAGTAAATAAGAAAAAAACAACATAAGACCACCAAAAAACCATGAAAGTTTTTTAGAAACGGTATCAATATTTGAATTTGTATTTTTTGTTAAATTCTCTGACATTACCTTTTGTGATTGATTAAATAATTTGCGCAAGAAAATAGCGAAGAATTTTTCTTTTTCTTTGGTCAAATAAATAAAAATTCATCGCGGATACGGCGATTCATTCGCCGTGAAGCGATTCAACTTAAAAGCTAAATTTGCGTTAGCAAATTTAATGCGTTGCAAAATTCGGTCGCATCATTTAAGAGTAGCCTCGATACTACTTTTCAATCTTAAATCAGGCGATTGAATTTAAGGACGAGTCTGCGTAAGCCTACCACTATGTAGGCGCGCAAAGACGAGTTCCGCAAAATTCGGTCGCATCATTTAAGAGTGGAAAGTAGTTGGTGGGATCGGTAGGGATTGAACCTACGACCAAGACGTTATGAGCGTCCTGCTCTGACCGCTGAGCTACAATCCCTTCAATTTAGAATGTTTAAAACTGCATTCCAAAAAACTTTAACTCTTTAAATAAATTTACGTTTTTAGATTTTTTTTGCAACAAAAAAATTTTAATTTTCAATATTTTTTGCTTTTGCGACCCCAACTAACGCTGGTCTGATTAATCTATCCGCAATCGAATATCCCGCTTGAATTACCTGAACAACACTGCCTTCTTTGGCTTCTGATTCAATATTCGCAACCGCTTCATGAAAATTATGATCAAAATCTTGATTAATTGGATATATTCTTTTTACCTGATTTTTTTCTAAGACTTTAAGCAATTCTTTTTCGGTCATTTCGATCGCAAGTGCATAATTTTTAATCGCTGGATTTTTTTCAATTTCATCTTTGGGAGCGTTTTCACTTGCCATGAAAAAATTTTCCACAACGGTAACTAAATCTCCTGCAAAATTAGCAATGGCAAATTTGGCAGTTTTGTCATTTTCTTCACGAGCCCTTCTGCGAACGTTATCAAGCTCTGCTAAAGTTCTCAAAAATTTATCGTTTTGTTCTGATAATTTTTGTTCTAGTTCGATAATTTTATTTTTAAGTTCATTTTCAATATTCTCATTTTGATTTTCTGTATTATTTTCCTGATTTTCCTGATTTTCTTGCATTTTTTCTCCATAAATTATTGTTATAACGCAAATCTAATTTAATAAAAAAAGACTTTCAAGGTTGCATTAAAAAAAAATATTCCTAATTTCTATATTTTGAATTTTTTGTATTTAATTTTTATTTTAATAAAATGTCCGATAAAATTTTTGACCAAGCGAGTTATTTGGTACCGATGGTTATTGAACAAACGCCACGCGGAGAAAGATCTTTTGATATTTACTCAAGACTTTTGAAAGAAAGAGTAATTTTTATTTCTGGACCGGTTAATGATCAAGTCTCGTCGCTCGTGGTTGCACAGCTTTTATTTCTTGAATCCGAAGATCCAAAAAAAGATATTTATTTTTACATAAATTCTCCTGGTGGCATAGTCACTTCGGGACTCGCCATGTATGACACTATGCAATATATTCGCCCCGATGTTAATACTGTTTGTATCGGTCAAGCAGCTTCGATGGGCTCTTTGCTTCTATGTGCTGGCGCCGAAGGTAAAAGATTTTGTTTACCAAATTCAAGAATTATGATTCATCAACCGAGTGGCGGATATCAAGGTCAGGCGACCGATATAGAAATTCATGCTCAAGAAACTTTGGCTTTAAAACGTCGCTTAAATGAAATTTATGCTAAACACACCGGTCAAAAAATTAATGTGATTGAAAAATCAATGGAGCGTGATAATTTTATGTCGCCACAAAAGGCGCAAGAGTTTGGAATTATTGACAAGGTCATTGAAAAACGTCCTGAACATTCGAAATAAATACAAAAATAAAACACCACTTTAAAAATAAATTTAATAAATTGAAAAATGGTTAAAAAAAACGACGATGAAAAGGAGCTACATTGCTCCTTTTGTGGCAAATCACAACATGAAGTTAAAAAATTAATTGCTGGTCCAACTGCTTTCATTTGTAATGAATGCATTGAACTTGGCATGGACATTTTAAAGCAAGAAGGTAAAAAATCACCCCTTCATAAAACTAGTGGAGAAAAATCAACTCCCAAAGAAATTACCAAAATTCTTGATGAATATGTGGTTGGTCAAGATTATGCTAAAAAAGTTCTTGCCGTCGCGGTTTACAATCATTACAAAAGAGTTGATAATGTTTTTTTAAGCTCTGATTCAGTTGAAATTTCTAAATCAAATATTTTAATGATTGGACCAACCGGTTGTGGTAAAACGCTTTTGGCTCAAACCTTGGCACGCATTCTCGATGTCCCTTTTACCATGGCTGATGCTACTTCTTTAACCGAAGCTGGTTATGTTGGTGACGATGTTGAAAATATTATTTCTCGCCTCTTGCAAGTTGCTAATTACGATATTGAAAAAGCGCAAAGAGGAATTGTTTACATTGATGAAATTGATAAAATCGCTCGTAAAGTTGAAGATAATTCTCGTCGCGATATTTCGGGCGAGGGCGTTCAACAAGGATTATTAAAAATAATTGAAGGCGCGGTTGCTTCGGTTCCGACTCAACCCGGACGCAAATCTTCTCAACAAGAATATGTTCAAATCGACACTAAAAATATTTTATTTATTTGTGCCGGGGCTTTTTCTGGTTTAGAAAAAATCGTTTCAACTCGTGGCGCTGGCTCTTCAATCGGCTTTGGCGCTGACGTTAGAGATAAAGACGATACCACTCGTAAAGATATTTTCAAGGATGTTGAGCCCGATGATTTAATTAAATTTGGATTGATTCCTGAAATTGTTGGACGCTTGCCAATCATAGCTCCACTTGATGGATTAACCACTGAAGATTTAAAGCAAATTTTAATTGAACCCAAAAATTCAATAACTAAACAATATCAAAAACTTTTTAATCTCGATCGAGTTGAATTAACGTTTGAAGATGAAGCTTTGGATGAAATTTCTAAGAAAGCTATCAGTCGCAAGACTGGTGCTCGTGGCTTAAGAGCGATTGTTGAAAATATTCTTATTGATGCCATGTTTGAAATTCCATCGGAAAAAAACATTAAATCAATGCAAGTAACTAAAGATTCTGTTCTTAAAAAAAGCCCTCTTAAAGTTATTAATTTATCAGAAAAAGAAATCACAGAAAGGGAAAAGAAAAAAGAAATTTCTTTAATTCAAAGCAAAGAAAAAGATTCTAAAGATAAAAAATAATATCAATTAGATTATTTTAATTTCTAAAGCGTGAAGACCTTCTTTAAAGCCATCTTCAAGCGCTTTATTAATTTTACGATGAGCTTCAATCTTCGTCATTTCTTTCAATTCCTTCGCCGAAATTTTCACCAAAAAATGAGTTTGATTGTGATGTTCTGGATTTTCCACCTTAAAATGACCGCTATGCAAATGCGAATTATTTTTTACCTCCAAAAAATCTGGATTAAAATTTTCTTGAAGTTTTTTTATTATTTTTTCTTTCATTTATAAATTAAAAACGGTGTTAATAAGTTTGTTAATAAGTTGTTGATATATTTGACTTTTTTAACAAAAATCTTGAGATTAAAAAAGTTATTATTTTTATTAACATTTTCTTAACAAGATTATTATTGTTAATAAGTTAAATTTTTTAAAAATTAAAATGTTAATAACTACTTTGAAAGCACTATTTACAATAATTTTTGATGTTAATATAATTGTGAATAACTTTCAATTAACATATTCACAGCCCTAATTATAATTACTAAAAAGAATGAAAAAAATAATTAATGTTTTAAATAAAAAACAATATTACGAAATTCCACCTATTTGGATAATGCGTCAAGCTGGAAGATATCTTCCTGAATATATGAAAACTCGTTCACAAATCGATAATTTTTTAGATTTATGTTATAATCCAAAATTAGCTTGCGAAGTTACTTTACAACCGATTAAACGTTTTGAATTTGATTCAGCAATTATTTTTTCGGATATTTTAGTTATTCCCGATGCTTTGGGAGTTAAGGTTGATTTTGTTAAAAATCATGGACCAAAATTAGCAAAATTTGATTTAGAAAAAGATTTAAAAAATTTAAAAATCACTAATGTAAATAATCATTTACAAAATGTTTATGAGGCGATTTCTCTTACAAGATTAAAGCTTGCGAACGATAAGGCATTGATTGGATTTTGTGGAGCTCCTTGGACTTTAGCTTGTTATATGATTGAAGGTGGAGGTTCGAAAAATTTTGATAAAGTGCGTGAAATGGCTTTAAAAAATGAAGAATTATTTATCGAACTTATTGAAATTTTAACCGAAAGTTTGAAAATTTATTTAAGTTCTCAGATCAATGCTGGAGCCGATATAATTAAGATTTTTGATTCTTGGGCGGGAGTTTTGCCGCCAAGTCAAATTCAAAAATGGATAATTGAACCAGCGAAAAAAATTGTGAATTATTTAAAAGAAAATCATCCTGAAATTCCGGTAATTTATTTTCCAAAAGCCATTGGAGTAAATTATGAAAAATTTGCGAGAGAGGTTGATTGTCATGGCTTGGCGATTGATCAAAATCTTGAAAAAAATTGGGCAAAAAAATATTTACAACAAGATTTAAATAAAACAATTCAAGGTAATCTTGATAATTTTTTATTGGCTTTTGGCGATAAAAAAGCCATCGAAAAAGAAGTTAGAAATATTTTAGATACTTTTAACGATAAGCCTTTTATATTTAATTTAGGTCATGGAATTTTACCGCAAACTCCGATTGAAAATGTGGAGTTAATTTTAAAAATTATTCGTCGTCAATAATATGTCAAATACACAACCGCAAGCACATAAATATCTTTTGGAAATTGAAAATTATATCCCTGGAAAATCTAAACTCGGCGATAAAAAAATTATTAAATTATCATCAAATGAAAATGCTCTCGGAGCTAGTCCTAAAGCCTTAATTGCTTATATCGAACATGCTAAAGATGTTTTTCGTTACGCCGATGGTTCGTCAACTTTATTGCGTGAAAAAATTGCACAAAAAAATAATATAAATCCCAATCAAATCGTTTGTGGCGCTGGTTCTGACGAAATAATCGCTTTACTTACTTCTTCTTTTGCTAGTGTTGGTGATGAAATAATTTATAGTGAATATGGTTTTTTAATGTATCCAATTTCTGCACAGAGAGTAGGAGCTAAAGCTATTAAAGTTAAAGAAAAAAATCTTAAAACCGATATTGATGCGATAATTAATGCCGTTAATAAAAAAACTAAAATTATATTTATTGCTAATCCTAATAATCCTACAGGCTCTTATTTAAATAAAGATGAAATTACTAAATTAGTTACTAATATTCCTTCAAATGTTTTAATTGTTCTTGATCATGCTTATCAAGAGTTCGTTACGGTTGATGATTTTTATGATGGGTTGGAAATCGTTAATAATTATAAAAATGTTGTTTTAACTCGAACTTTTTCTAAAATTTATGGCTTGGCTTCGCTTCGAATTGGCTGGAGTTATTCGTCGCAAAATATTGCCGATATATTAAATAAAGCTCGTGGACCTTTTAACGTTTCGGGACCAGCACAGGTTTCAGCTCTAGCTTCTTTAGATGATGATGATTTTACCCAAGCTTCAAAAAATCATAACATAAAATGGCTAAAAATTTTAAATGAAGAATTGAGTTCAATCAATAAAATCAAAATTCATCCATCAATTGCTAATTTTATTTTGATTGATTTTTTAACAATCGAAAATTGTGAAAAAGTTAATCAAAAACTTCTCGAAAATTCTATTATTTTTCGTGAAATGAAGGCTTATGGCTTGTCAGCGTGCCTTCGAGCTACAATTGGAACCGACCAAGAAAATGAAATTATTATAGAAAATATTAAGAAAATTTGTCATGGATTATAACGAAATCTCTTCTCACGAATGGTCAAATGTTATATATATTTTAATTTTAATTGTGCTTTTAATTATGGGTTTTTCACGTAAAGAAATGCCAATAAAAAAAGTTTTTGAATTTACGGGATTGTGGATTATTTTCGCCTTGGTAGCGTTGATTTTATATAGTTATCGCTTTGAATTTAGTGAAATAAAAGATCGAGTTTTGTCAGATTTATTTCCCTCCAAAGCGATAAATAAAAATCACGAACAACTTGTTTTAAATATTGCTCAAGATGGTCATTATTATCTTAATGTTAAAATTAAAAATCAAACAGTGCGATTCATGATTGACACGGGCGCAAGCGATATGGTGATTGATGAAAAAATCGCATTAAAACTCGGATATAATTTAGAAAAAATTAATTATAATAAAATATTTCAAACCGCCAATGGGCAATCTTACGGAGCCTCGATTTCTTTTGATGAAGTTGATGTTTCGGGGGTAAAATTTTATAATGTTCAAGCCTCGATTACTAATTCTGACCTTGTAATTCCTCTTCTTGGCATGAGTTTTTTACAAAAATTTTATAAATATGAATTTTATCGCGATAAATTAATTTTAACTTTATAAAATTTTTTATTAAAAAATAAAAAAAACTAATAGCATATTTTTAAAGTATATTGTAAAAACTTTAAGTTCGAATCCCACTTTAACAAAAACCTTTTTTAAATTTAAATCTCGATTTATCTTTCATGGAAGAAAAATTTATTAAAGTTGTCGGTGCCAAAGAACATAATTTGAAAAATGTTAGCATTGAAATTCCAAAAAACGAACTTGTCGTCGTAACTGGACTGAGCGGTTCAGGCAAGTCATCTCTTGTGTTTGACACGATTTATGCCGAAGGTCAAAGAAGATTTGTCGAAAGTCTTTCAGCTTATGC
>SYAR01000063.1 GCA_005787525.1 Rickettsiales bacterium | reverse complement strand
TTTTCTGCTAAACCTTTTTTGGAAAGATAATTCGTGATAGCAGCAGTTAAAGTTGTTTTACCGTGATCTACGTGACCGATGGTTCCGATGTTAACGTGCGGTTTAGTGCGTTGAAAGGTTTGTTTGGACATAATTAATTATTTAAAAATTGATAAATATAATTCCCTGAAGCTTATGATGCCAATTTAGGCAATAATCAAAGCTACTAAAAAGAAAGCTCAAATAAGCCAATCTCAAAATTATTTTGATTTTAATAATCTTAAATTTATTGCTTTAAGAAATAAAATGCAAATGTTTTTAATACCAAATTTTATTTCAAAATCTTTCCTTAAAAAAATTTTATTAAATATAAAATTCTAAAAAAATTATTTTAACAATTGACAATTTTTATCAAAAAAATGTAATCTATGAATCAAGTTTTATTTATAAACACAAACTTTATTTTCATGAAAGTATATTACGATCGCGATGCCGATTTAAGCATCATTCAAAACAAAAAAGTTGCCGTAATTGGTTATGGCTCTCAAGCTCATGCTCACGCTCAAAATCTTCGCGATAGCGGAGTTAAAGAAGTTAAAATTGCTCTTCGCGAAAATTCTCCATCAATCGCCAAAGCTAAAAATGCTAATTTCGATGTTTTAACTAATGTTGAAGCCGCAAAATGGGCTGATTTGTTGATGGTTCTTACTCCTGATGAACTTCAAGCAGAAATTTATTCGAATGACTTACAAAATAACATGAAAAAAGGCGCCAGCCTTGCTTTTGCTCATGGACTGAATATTCATTTTGGATTAATCAAACCGCGTCCCGATCTCGATGTTTTTATGATCGCTCCTAAAGGTCCCGGACACACAGTTCGTGGCGAATATGTTAAAGGCGGTGGCGTTCCATGCCTAGTTGCTGTAGCACAAAACACCTCAGGTAAAGCTTTAGAAATAGCTCTGTCTTACGCTTCTGCGGTTGGCGGTGGTCGTTCGGGCGTTATCGAAACCACATTTAAAGAAGAATGTGAAACCGATTTATTCGGCGAACAAGCCGTTTTATGCGGAGGCGTTACCGCTTTAATCCAAGCGGGTTTCGAGACTTTAACCGAAGCTGGATACGCCCCCGAAATGGCTTATTTCGAATGCTTACATGAAATGAAACTTATTGTTGATTTGCTTTACGAAGGTGGAATTGCCAATATGCGTTATTCAATTTCTAATACCGCCGAATATGGTGATTTAACTAGAGGCCCTAGAATCATAAACTCTCAAACCAAAGCCGAAATGAAGAAAATTTTACAAGAAATTCAATCAGGAAAATTTGTTGAAGAATTTATGAATGAAAATAAAACTGGTAAAAAACATTTTGACGAATTGCGCAACAAAGGCAAAACTCATGCGATCGAAGATACGGGCGAAAAGCTTCGTGCCATGATGCCATGGATTGCTAAAAATAAATTAGTTGATAAAAATAAAAACTAAATTCTACAGAAATTACATTAAAAAAACCTCGCATTTTTTATTAAATGCGAGGTTTTTTATTAATTAAATTTCAATATTTTATATTTCGTAAAACACAAAAATTTTATCACCCGATTCGATCACATTTTTAGCAATCTTTTTAACATTGTTTTCAAAATCCACTAATTTAATTTTAGTTTCGATTTTTTCAAAAATATCTCTTTGAATCCAAATTCCAACAAAGCCTTTTTCTTTAATTTTTTTAACAAAATCATGAAACTGTAAATCCGCCACCTCTCTTTGCCATAAATGCGATTTACGATTTTTTGGAGCAGGATATGAGAAATTTAATTCTTTACTAAAAATATAACCAATTACTGATTGATAATTATCGTAATAAGCTTCGGGAAAGCCCTTGACTGGCATCATAAAAATTTTCGATCCGACAGGAATTGTTTTTTCAATATTCTCCACGAAAGCCTTTTGATTATCGTAATTATTTTTATTTTTAACAAAATTTTTGGAAAGTTTTGTTGGTCCACCAACCGCATCTATTAAGGCTAAAGAACATATTATTGTTATGATAATTTTAGTAAAAATAGTTTTTTTGAATATTTTTCTTTGCGAAATTAATTCGTCAAAAATAATGCCGAAAAAAACCAACGCTAAAAAAATAAAAAATACATTTAATCTAGCTACGCCACGAATATTAGTGAAATAATAATGCAAAAATAAATAAAAACTTTCGGAATGTAAAAATAAAATTAATAATAAATTAAAACTGGCAACGAAACTCAAAATGTAATATTTTTCTTGCTTAAATTCCAAACCATAAAATTTGTATTTATGGTCTTTTTTATAAATTAAAAACATTGAAGACAAAGAAAAAGCTAACAAAGAACAAAAGCCTATCGAAGCAAATAAACCTAACTGATGAAAAGCTTTTTCATATCTGATGTGAAAAATTTCTTTAAATTCAATCGCAAAATCACCGAAAAATTTTATGACATGATCTTCAATTGGAAGCAGGAATGTAGAGATCGCTATTCCATGATAAATTCCCGCCGCATGTCCTCTAGAGATGATATCATTATGCCCATTTTTAATCCAAAAAAGAAATATTGACAAATTAATGGCAATTGAAATGAATATTAAAATAAAAATTATTACCACTAATGATAAAACTTTTTTATCGAGTTTTTGATTGCGTAAAAATAAAATAATGCCAGATACAAATATTGAAATTATACAAGCATAGCCATAATACGCACTTGATATCGAGGCAATACCGCCAATTAGCAAAGCATAATAAAAATATTTATTTGGTGAAAAAAATATTTTACCATTTTCATTGGCTTTAAGTGCATTTAATTTACCATCAATTATCCAAAAACTTAACAACACAACAAAAGGAATAATAAAATAATTTCCAACCGAGAGCCCAACTAAATAAACAATTTTATTGTTAGTAATTGAAAATAAAACTGCCAGAGCCGAAGAATTAAATTTTGATATTCCAATTTGCCTGAAACAAAAATTAGCTGAAATTGCTATTAAAAATATTGAAAAATAAGCGAAACAATAAGAGACAACAAAAGGGCTTTTAGAAAATAAAGCAAAAAATCTAATTATCCAAAAAGAAATAATACTGTTATTTAATGCGAAATCAGCAAAACAATTAATATCGATTTGCGGATGCCCGACATATTTTGAGCAATAAGTAAGACCTTCTTTGATTATAAATTTAACCATCCAAACAATGCCAATATTATCTCCTTCACCAAACCATATTGATTCATCATATTTAAAAATATTAAAATCAAAATAAAAAAATAAAATCAAAAAAGAAATTAATGGAGCTATTAAATAATAAGAAAAAATCTTAAAATAATTATTCATAATTCTTGAAAATAAATTTGTATAAAATAGCATTTTGACTCACAAAATATTTTAAATTTGAAAATCAAAAATATTGCGAAACTTAATTTCTCAATATATTAAAGAAGCTAAAAAATAATGCAAAAAAATTTACCGATGAACAATATTTCAATTATTATTTTATCCGCTGGCAAGGGCACTCGAATGAAATCAAGCCTTCCCAAGGTTATGCATAAAGTAGCGGGACGCGAAATGGTTAATATGGTTATCGATGAAGCCAAAAAATTAAATCCACAAAATATTACTTTAGTAGTTTCGTCGGAAATGGAAATTTTTTACGAAAAAATTAAAAATGAACATAAAAAACAGCAAATTGATTTTGTTGTTCAAAACGAACGCAAAGGCACTGGACATGCGGTTTCTTGTGCTACATTAACTTTTAACAATAACAAAAAATTACACAAAAAAGTTTTGATTCTTTACGGCGATACTCCGCTCATTTCACATCAAACTCTTGAAAAAATGTTGCAAAAAATCGACGATTTTTCCTTGTGCATTTTAGGTTTTGACGATGAAGATGAAAATGCTTATGGACGCTTAGTTATCAATGATTCTGGACATCTCGATAAAATCGTTGAATTTAAAGATGCCAATGAAATTGAAAAGAAAATTGCTCTTTGTAATTCTGGGGTAATTGCGGTGGATGGCGACGCCCTACCCCATCTTTTGTCGCAAATTAAAAATAATAATTCGACTCAAGAATTTTATTTAACCGATATCGTGGCAATTGCTAATAGTCAAGGCTTGAAATGCACTTTTATCAAAACAAATATTGCCGAAGTTTTGGGCGTAAATTCTCGAGTCGAACTTGCTAATATTGAAAAAATAAAACAAAAACAAATTCGCCAAAAAATGATGGAAAATGGCGTCACTCTTATTTCGCCAAAAAGCGTCCATTTCAATTTTGATACCGAAATTGCTCAAGATGTTATAATTTATCCACATGTTTTTTTTGGTCCCAAAGTTAAAATTGAAAGCGATGTGGAAATTAAATCTTTTTGCCATATTGAAGGTGCACTAATTCAAAAAAATGCTGTAATTGGACCATTTGCAAGGATTCGCCCACAAACCGAAATTCACGAAAATGTTCATATCGGCAATTTTGTTGAAATCAAAAAATCACAAATTGCTAAAAATTCTAAAATTAATCATTTAAGTTATATCGGCGATAGCGAAATTGGCGAGAATACCAATATCGGCGCTGGCACCATTACTTGTAATTATGACGGCTTTAACAAATTCAAAACCACAATTGGCGACAATGTTTTCATCGGCTCGAATAGTGCCTTAATTGCCCCAGTTGAAATTAAAAATGGAGCGATTATCGGCGCTGGGAGCGTAATAACTAAAAATGTTGAAGCGGATGATTTGGCGGTTTCGAGAAGCAATCAAACCAACATTCCTAAAGGTGGAGTGAAATTCCGCAAATCTAAATCTATCAAGAAAAATGATTAGAAAACCCTCTTTTTTAACATTTTTTATTACTCTATATATTTTTTCCCAAGATATCTTAGCAACTCAACAAATTCAGGAAGTAAATTATTTTGCTTCACTTCGTTCAAATGAAACCAATATTCGCTCGGGTCCGGGCGCCAATTATCCAATAAAATTTACTTTCAAATTACGCAATTTGCCGGTAAGAATAGTAAGCGAATATGACAATTGGTGCGAAATCGAAGATTACGAAGGGAGCCGTGGCTGGGTGGCACAAAATTTAATCACCAAAAAACGTCATTTAATGACTTTTAGTAAAAAAAATATTATCGATATTCATACTAAAAAAAACGAAAATTCTAAAGTTATTTTTCATCTCGAAAATTATGTAATTGGCGAATATTTAAAATGCGAAGAATCTTGGTGTGCCTTGAAAATAAACGATGAAAAGGGGTGGGTTTTATCATCAGATCTTTACGGCGTCGATAATCCTGAAATTTAAATTTGTAAAAATGAAAAAAATATTTTGTTTAATTTTTATTATATTAACAAGCAATTGTTCGGGTTCAAAATATTTTTACAAAAATCTCGCCAGTAATGATGAATGGAGCGGTGATGGCGATGTCGGTTTTAGCAAATATAAAAGTGTAATTGGTGAAAAATATATGATTTCGACTTCGGAAAAACTCGCCTCTGAAGCGGGCGCTGAAATATTAAAAAATGGCGGTAGCGCCATTGATTCAGCGATTAGTGCACAAATGGTTTTAAACGTTGTTGAACCGCATTCTTCCGGAATTGGCGGGGGATTATTTTTACTTTATCACGATAAAAAATCTAAGAGAAATATTTATTTTAACGGTCGCGAAACTGCTCCAATCAACAGTTTTCCCGAAATGTTTCTTGACAATGAGGGCAATCCACAAAAATTTTTAGATGTAGTTGGAACTGGACTTGCCGTTGCAACTCCGGGCGCACTTCATGCATTAAAAAATGCTCATCAAAAATACGGTAAAATTAAATGGCAAAAACTTTTTGAACCCGCCATTAAGATTGCTCGCGAAGGCTATCCGCTCACCGAAAAAATGTTTGTAAATTTAAAATCGATTAAGCATTTATCGACTTCCGACGGCATGAAAATTTATTTCGATCACGATGGCAATCCTAAAAAAGTTGGCACTATAATTCGCAATTATCAACTCGCTAAAACTCTAGAAACCATTGCTAATCAAGGAATTAAGCCTTTTTACGAAGGACAAATCGCTGAAAATATTGAATTTGCTGTCAAATCTGACAAAAAAAATTCCGGATATTTAAGTGCCAAAGATTTGAAAAATTATCGCTCTTCAACCGGCAATTTATTATGCGGAACCTATCGTCAAAAATATAAAATTTGTTCAATGCCGATGCCAAGTTCGGGTGGCGTTACCATCCTTCAAATTTTAGGAATGCTTGAAAATTTTGATTTAAAATCTTTGAAAATAAATTCTCCCGAAGCGGTGCATTTAATCACTGAAGCTACTAAACTGGCCTACGCCGACCGCAATCAATATTTAGCTGATGCCAAAAATGTGCCGATAAAAGAGATGCTTGATAAAAATTATTTACAAGCTCGCGCTAAAATTATTAATCTAAATTACGCCAATCAAAATGTGCGTCCGGGTGATTTTAAAACTGCAAAAAAAATTATCTATAAAACAGTTGAGAAGCCTTCCACAACGCATTTATCAATCGTTGATAAATATGGCAATGCGGTTTCAATGACAAGTAGCATTGAATATCCATTCGGATCAACAATCGCAGTTGATGGCTTTATTTTAAATAATCAAATGACCGATTTTTCATTTGTGCCAAAAGTTAAAAATGAATTAGTGGCAAATCGCGTTGAACCTTTAAAACAACCTAGAAGTTCAATGTCGCCAACTTTTGTTTTTGACGAAAAAAATAATTTACTGATGGTCTTAGGCTCTCCCAACGGTCCAAGAATTATTCAACATGTGTTAAAAACTTTGATTGCAACACTGGATTGGAACTTAGATATTCAAGAGGCGGTATCGCTTCCGAACTTCATCACTTTAAACGATTTAATCGAACTTGAAAAGGATAAAAATATAACTTCTTTAAAAAAACCTTTGCAAAAATTAGGACATAAAGTAAAAATCACTAATATAACCAGTGCTATACAGGCAATAAAAATTGTCGATAAAAAGCTTTATGGTGCCGCCGACCCTAGAAGAAAAGGCGTCGCGATCGGTAATTAAAAATTATTTTTTAAAATTTATGAAATTATTTATTTGTTTTTTATCACTACTCTCACTCTTTGTTTCTGAAGGCTTCGCTAAGGAAATTGATTTAAAAAATAAGATCAAAAACACCGAATTAAATACTAAAAAATCTGATTCTCGCGAAAAAATTCAAGAAATTGATTTCAAAAAATTATTTACCGATGCCGAAACTTACTTCAATTCTGCCAAAGCTTGGAAAAAATTAAAATGCTCGCCAAAGAGCGGTTTTATTTGCACTAAACATGAATGTAAAAAACGCGAAATCAAATCTTTTTTAGTATTAGATAAAGAAAATAAAATTATCAAAAGATGTGAAAAAGAAAATAATTGCGAAAGATATAAAGCGGAATTTGATCAAACCGGAGTTTATTTCAACGTTCAAACATCTGGCCCCGTTGGCACCTTAATACGCATTCTTGGCGATAGCCGATTCAAAGAAATTTCCACTGTTGGTCTCGATGCCTATATCGCCAATGGCAATTGCGAAGTGATTCCGCAAAGCCAATATAGCGAAGAAGGCGACGATAAAATTGAAGAATAATGAATTATCAGCATTATTTTCACGCCGGAAATTTTGCTGATATTTTCAAGCATTGCATTTTATGTTTTTGCTTAGAAAAACTTCACGAAAAACCCAGCTCTTTCTTGGCGATCGACACTCACTCATCTTCGGCAAAATATTCAATTTTCGACGAAAAAATTGCCAAAACCAACGAATTTAACGAAGGCTTGAGAACAATTTTAGATCAACCCAATTTTCAACAAATTTTACCGCAAAAATTTTTGGAAATTTTAGCCAAAATTAATGTTTGTGAAATTCAAGAATTACCTTCCAAACTCAAATATTACGCAGGTTCGCCACTAATTATAAAAAATTTTTTACGCCTTGAAGATAAAGCAATTTTTGCCGAAAATAATCCACCAATTTTTCAGGAATTGCGTAAAAATTTTGTCGGCAATAAAAAAATTTCATGTATACAAGAAAATGGCTTTGATCTCTTAAAATCAAAGCTCCCTCCCCGCGAAAAACGCGTCATTATTTTAATCGATCCGGCTTATGAAAAAAATCACAATTTAATTTCCAATGATTATCAAGATGCACTAAATTCTTTACAAGATGGCCAGCGTCGTTTCGCGAATGGCATTTACTTATTGTGGTATCCGATTATTGAGGGCGATGAAAAAAATTTAGCAAATTTTTATCAAAAAATTAATGAATTAAAATTTGAAAAAATCTCTCAAATTATTTTTGATATTGGCAAAAATTTAGATTCTCAAAGTAAAATGCACGCTTGTGGAATGTTTATTTTCAATATGCCGTGGCAGGTTGATGAAAAAATAAATTTATATTTTCCAAAAATTTTAAGAGCTTTAAAAAAATCCGAAGAAAGTTTTTTTTCAATAAAAAATATTCGGTGAATTATTTTAGATTTTTTAATGTTTGTAAATTTAAATCTTTAACTGAGTAAACTTTTTTCATTTTTTTTAAGAAAGCTCTGGTTTGATATATTTCATCGGCAACAAAAATATAAGTATCGTGATTCACGATTGTTTTAGCTTTCTCTTCAAACAAATCAAGCCCTAAAGTCACCTGTATAGAAAAATCTATTTTTGTTGTGAGTTTAGTTTTTATAAATTGTTTATATCTTTCCCTTAATGTTCTTTTTGCCCCTATTCCGTATGATTTTCCATCAATTTCAAAAAAGAAATCATATTCGGTGCTTTTATCGCTTTCATCATGAATTTTCTTAATATTTTTTATGCCGATTTTATTCAAAACTGATAAAATTCTATTTTCATAATTAGAGCCTGAATCCGATATGATCGATTGATTAATTGATTCGCTAAATATTAGCATAAAAATTTGATTTGATTCGAGTCCAAATTTTTTTAAATTAAGCATTTGTTTTGCAAGTCCAAATACAAAATCAACAGAATCTTTTGATATAAAATTACAATCATTTTGTCCTAATTTCTCAAAAAATAATAAAGATAACAATGCTCCGCTAACTCTTGTTTTGTAGGGCTTGAGAACCGAAATATTATCATATTCCAATGATAGAGGATCGGTTTCAAAAAGTTTTTTTGAATCGAAAATTTCTTGAACTTTTGCTTCTTGCAAAAGCAAATCTTTGATTCGAAATAAATCTAAACTAAATTCAAATATTTCAACATCTCTCAAATTTATTAATCTCAAATTTAATTCCTTAATATATTCTGATTTTATTTGTGATTTTGAAAAAATTTTTAATATTGACGAATTTAAATCGGTTATATTTTTTCTAAACAATCCAATATTTTCAGATATTTGACCAATTTGTGAATCGCTTGGATTAATTTTATTAATGTATTTTAGGAAAAAATAAAATTTTAAATTTATATCTAATTTATCTTTAGAAAGTTGCAGTTTTTCTATTTTCATATTCATAATTAAATAAATCTAGGTCAATGTTTTTATATTTTAATCTTGGCTTTTTTATCGCCATTTCAATTTGTTCTGCAATTGCCTTTATTACCGGAACGCAGACACTATTGCCAAATTGTTTATATGCCTGATTATCGGAAACAACAATCTTATAATCATCGGGAAATCCTTGCAATCTTCCCGCTTCTCTTGGGGTTAATTTTCTTGGATTATCGCCTTTTTGTTCAATCAATATTTCCGAGCCATCCTTATAATATCGAGCTGATATGGTGCTGGTATATTGCGATTGATGATTAAATAATGAATAACCAAAGCCGTTACCCTTCTCAATATGTTGTTTTTTTCGTCTTTGATGCCCTTGCCAAAGGCGATCAGATATTGTGTATTTTTTATCAACGTTATTTTCTAATATATCTCCCAAGGCAATATTTGCATGAATTGGATCAGGGAAAGCAAAATCAACATTCTCAAGAAAGGCGATAATATAAATTCTTTCTCTATTCTGCGGAACCCCAAAATCACGAGCATTTAGCACCTTGGAAAAAACATTATATCCAACAGATTCTAGTGTATTTTTAATAGTTTTAAAAGTTTTGCCCTTATCATGATTCTTTAGTCCTTTGACATTTTCTAGAAAAACTATTTTAGGCTTATGAAAATTTATAATACGAGCAATATGAAAAAATAAAGTCCCACGAGTATCTTCAAAACCAAGCTTCAAACCCGCATTTGAGAAGGGTTGGCAAGGAAATCCAGCCAACAATAAATCAAAATCTGGAATAATTTTTTCATCAATTTGAGTAATATCGCCACTTGGCAATTCATTAAAATTTGCGAAATAAGTTTGTTGTGAAAACTTATCCCATTCTGAAGAAAAAACACATTTACCAACTAAAGATTGAAAGCCCAATCTGATGCCACCAATGCCAGCGAATAAATCAATAAAATTGTAATTTTTTAAAAAATTTTTCATAAATTAATTTTGTGGTGATTTTAAAAATATCTTCAAATATATTTTACTAAATTTATAAGTAAAATATTTATGTCATCTCAATATTTTCTAGCGAATTAATTTTATTTTAATTCCCAAATTTAATTTGCTCCAAGTCTTGTCTGCCGTAAGCACGGGAATGTTTTTATATTTGGCCAGAGCCAAGCAAGCCCTGTCGCCCAAAGATAAGCCGTAATCTTTGGTAATTTTAATAAACGAGCCGGCAATAATTGCCTGTTCAATATTAAAGTCCTCAATGCAATCAAAAGTTTCTGTCATAAACTTAATCATCTCATCTTGTTTTGTAGTTTTTTTAGATAAAAAAGTTACAACTTCGCAAAAATTTACACTTGATACCACAGCTTGCTCAAGGTTTTTAGCAACAATTTCGTGACCGCTTTCCATTTTAAGCAAAGCCAAAATTGCCGAAGAGTCGAAAACTATTTTGGTCATTAAATCTCCTCTTTTCTACGCATTTCAAAAAGCTTTTCAACAAAGCTTCCGGATTTATTTTTAAAAAGCTCTTGCAGTTTTTGCAAAGATTGTCGCGGGCTGTGAATAATTATTTCATTGTCGGGCGAAAGCCTTAAAATCAGCTCATCTCCCGATTTTATATTCAACTCTTTTCTGAAAATAGCGGGAATTATAATTCTACCATTTTCGCTAACGATAACATTTTGTTCAATCATAATATTTGTGACTCTTATTGAAGTTTGTGACTTTAATTTAAAAAAAGCCAGATTTTATAAAAAGTAACTTATTGAATAAAAAAGTCAATAAATAAAAATATCATGATTTAAAATATTTACTTAAAAAGCGATTTAACAATCAGCGAAGGAAGGCCAATGATTGCAACAACGGTTGATGTCGCCAAAGCAATAACAACAGGGTTTGAAAGTCTATTTTGTGGTTCATTAATATGAATAAAATAATCTAAAGTAAAAATTCCAAAAAGCCAAAGTAAAAATCCAATTAAAATCCCAGCCGACCACATTAAGATGAGCGGTTTATATTTTTTTTCAAACTCAAAATCATGTTTGGCTCGATCAAAATCATGTTCGGCTTTTTTAAAATTTAATTGTTCTAGCTCTTGGTTAAAATTTTGTTGCCCTTGGTTCAAAGGGCTTTTTGTCATCATCTTTTGCTCGGAGAAATTAATTTTTTTTAACGTTTTATTATCGGCAAAATCAATTTTTTTTTCTTCAATATTTTTTAAATTTTTTTGCGGATCGTAATATTGATCTAAGATTTGCGATAGCTGTTCTGTAAGGCTCATAGCTTATTTTTCATTTTTATTTTTTTCGCGCTCAATAAATTTTTCTATCGCTTCAATCGAGCGTTTTTTAATTAATTCATCATCAAGTTGTGCATTTTTGCCATTGCCAAAATAGGCTTGGTGCCAAGGGCTTCCATCTTCGTGAGTAATTTTACTCAAAGAAATTCCGTCGAATTTTTTATAATTAATCCACACCGCATCTAAAACTCTACTTACTTTAATATCGTCAGCATCAACATGCGGAATGTTTGTTGCTCTAGATGTCGGGCAATCTTCTTGGTAAATTGCACAACGAAAATCTTTATCGAGATTATTTTTATCATTAAATGGAAAGGCGCGAATTTCATGATAAAGCGAAGAAATTACCGGCCCATAATTCCATGCCAAAATTGGTTCGTTAAAAAGTTTTGATTCATTGATTGCCAAATTCCAGCCATAAGCGATATAAACCAATTTAAGAAGCTTCATCGGATCAAGGTTGACACCATCTTCTAGCGATTTGACAATAAAAAAATTAGCAATGTGAGCTGGAGTGTAATTGATATTTTTGCTCGGAATTTTTTCGTTTAAATTATGCATAAATAGTTAATTTTTGGGTGTTTATCAATTAATTTTTTGAAATTTATTTATAATATTTTATAAATTATTTTTTTAAATATCAATCGTCAAAATTTCACAAAAAATAACAAAAAATATTTTAAAATTTATAAACTAAAACCCAAAAGAAATTACGCAGGCAATGGCTAAAATCAAGCTTAAATAAAGGATTCGAACAAAATTTTTATTGTTTAGTGAAAAAATTTTATTATCACTTTTTTCAGAAAAACTTTGATTTTCTTGATTTTTATTAACTTCCGCAAACTCTCCTTCGATAATTTTTTCTGCATTATTTGATTGAGAATTATTATTTTTAGCACAATAATTTTTGCCAAAAAGGCGATTTATTATTTTTTTGATAAATAATTGCCAAATTGCATAAAGTAAAATTGGCGTAATTGCTGGCCAAATTTTGAGTAAAATTTTTATCAACATATTTAAAAAATTATGATTTTTTTCCCCGCTATTGATTTAAAAGACGGCAAATGCGTCCGTTTATTCAAAGGCGATATGAACCAAGCCACTATATTCAATAATAATCCTTCAAGTCAAGCATTAGAATTTGAAAATTTAGGTTTTAAATTTTTACATTTAGTCGATTTAGACGGCGCCATCGCCGGCAAAATTATCAATAAATCTTCAATCACCGAAATTCTTAAAACCATAAAAATTCCGACGCAACTCGGGGGCGGAATTCGCAGTTTGCAAGATATTGAAGAAGCTTTGTCACTCGGCGTCCACCGCGTCATTCTAGGCACCATTGCCCTTACCAATCCTAAATTAGTTATCGAAGCTTGCAAAAAATTTCCAGGAAAAATTGTAATTGGCATCGACGCCAAAAACGGACTTGTAGCAACTCAGGGCTGGGTTGAAGATTCTAAAATTTCCGCCATCGAACTCGGCAAAAGACTTGAATATTGCGGAGCCAGCGCCATAATTTACACCGATATTTCACGCGATGGAACGCTTACGGGCTTTGATTTCGAAGGCACTAAAAAACTTGCGCAAAATCTCTTGATTCCAATTATCGCTTCGGGGGGAGTTTCTTCGGATGATGATGTTGTCAAAGTTCATCAATTAAAAACTGATGGTGTCGTTGGTGCCATAATAGGACGCGCTCTTTATGAAAAAAAGATTTCCGTTGAAAAATTAATTAATATAAATAAACATTAATTATTCAAATTAATGTTTTAAAATTTATGAAATATCCAGAAACGGTTGGAAGTCTTCGTCTGCAAGAAAAAATCTCCGATTTCATGCCAAAGCTCAACAATTTGGGATTTGAAAAAAATCCACACTTAGAAAATCATCAAATCAAAGTTGAAGATATTGAAAAATTTTTGAATAACACAATTAGCAAACAAAATCAACAATATAAACGAGAAGCAGAAGATAATCGACAAAGATCTGGAGGCTATGTCTCTGCCTTTGCAGAACCCTCAAATTTAACTGGATTCATTAGTAATGATAAAAAAACTCAAATTGAAAATCTTCTAAACCAAGCTACTTACAACCAAGGTCGGGGAAGTTTCAGCAGTCGCAATGCTTCAGGTTTTGACATGGCTATTTCAGAATCAGGAAAAGCTCTTTCAAAGCTAAGGAAAGCTTTTTCTTCAACCTCCATGTCTTCTGGAGGCAATCATCAACATCCTTCTTTGCAAAAATCTCAATCTTTATCAAATCAAGGACAAGGAAAAAGTGATCAACAAATAAATTATAAAAAACCAGATCATCAAAAAAACGGAGAATCTTCAAAAACTAGAAGCCCAATCGTAAAAAATAAACCAAAAACGCTTGGAAAAAGAATTAGTGATGCGTGGCATAGAATCACTTTCAAAAAAACACAACAACAGAATATTGGTACATCTCGAGGATCGGCAAAACCTAATAAAGTCGATCCAAAACTTAATCCCAAATCTTCTTCGTTTGACAAAAGTTCAAACTTTGCTAGTTCTCGCAGTGGCCCTGGGCGTCAAAATTCTAGTTCAAGCAATCGCTCCCAAAGCTTTAGTGGTGGGCTCCTTCCACAACAAAGCATCGCTGGAAGAAATCAAAGCATTAGTCGTAGCAATAGCGCTAGAAACCCTCAAGGCTCTTTTAGTTCTCAAAATTCTCTCGATTCTCGTGGCTCTGTCGGTTCTCACACCTCTAGAGTTAGTCAATTAAGAAGCGGTGGGAAAAATAGTGGCAGTTCGAGGCGCTAGTTTTTATTTTTTTAAAAAATAAATTTTATACTCGATAATATTTCAAAAAATATCCTCTTGAAATTTAGTTAAAATTGACGATTATAGAAAAATAATATCTCGAAATTTTTTCATAAAATTATAAATTTTACAAAATGCGTTATCTAGCTTTAACTGAAAATGATCGTAAATCAATGCTTGCCGAAATCGGCGTTTCTAGCGTCAATGAACTTTACGATGCCGTTGAAAATCAATTTTTATTAAAAAATCCAATCAGCGGTTTACCTCTTCATCAAGGAGAAATCGAGGTTGAAAAAATCTTACAAGAATTTGCTAAAAAAAATCGTCCCGCCTCTGCCGGTGCTTTTTTCTTAGGTGCAGGATGCTACAAACATCACATTCCATCTGCGGTTGATCACTTAATTCAACGTTCGGAATTTTTAACTTCTTACACTCCTTATCAACCTGAAATTTCACAAGGGACATTAACGGTGATTTTTCAATTTCAATCAATCATCGCTTTGCTTACGGGCATGCAAGTTTCCAACGCTTCGATGTATGATGGGGCAACCTCTTTAGCCGAAAGTTGTTTGATGGCACTTCGCATCAAATCGGGTAAAAAAAATATTGCTAAATTCAACGATATTCACCCCGATTATCTCGATGTTTGCAAAACTTTTCTCGATTTAAATTCGGCAAAATTACAAGATGAAATTGATGAAAATTGTGCTGGCGTTGTCGTCCAATATCCTGATTTTTACGGCAATATTCCTAATCTCGAAGCGGTTCGTAAAAAATGCGATGAAGTCGGTGCTTTAATGATTGTAGTGGTGAGTGAAATTTTATCTTTAGGACTTCTCGCACCACCTTCTCAAGCTGATATTGTAGTGGGCGAAGCCTCTTCACTTGGCGTTGGTTTAAATTTTGGCGGTCCACTTTTAGGATTTTTTGCTTGCAAAAAAGAGTTTGTGCGCCAAATGCCCGGAAGAATTTGCGGAGCGACGATTGATGCTGATGGCAAATCGGGTTTCGTCTTGACGCTCAACGCTCGCGAGCAACATATTCGTCGTGAAAAAGCCACTTCAAATATTTGTTCGAATCAAGGTTTATGCGCCACCGCTTTTACTATTCATACTTCACTTTTAGGCGAAATTGGTTATAAAAAACTCGCTTTGATTAATCATCAAAAAGCTTGTGAAGCATACGAAATCCTAAGCAAAATCAAAGGCGTAAAAATTCTAAACGAAAATTTCTTCAATGAATTTACCATAGAATTTTCTAAAAATGCTCACGAAATTAATCAAAAACTTTTGGCGAAAAATATTATCGGCGGATATTGCGTTGATAATAAAATGATCCTTGCCTTTACTGAATTAACGACCGAAGAAGATATTAAAAATTTAGCTAAAAATTTGGGCGAAATTTTGGGGTAGATTATGGGAAAAATCATCACTTTTTTCAATCATAAGGGCGGAGTTGGTAAAACAACTTTGGTGCATAATTTAGGATTCATTCTTGCCGATAAAGGCTTCAAAGTTTTGCTAATCGATGCCGACCCACAAATGAACCTCACCTCCGCAATTTACGGGCTCTCAACCTCGGTCGAATATTCCACCGCCGAAGAATCAAAATGGAGTCAAAATATTCAAAAATATATTTCATTCGCCGAATATATCGACATTGAAATTAAGGGCTTAAAATGCGATAAAAAAATATATCAAGCACAATCAAAAATTCATCCGCAAGGTTGCGTCGATTTAATTTCTGGCTCAATAAATTTATCAAATATTGAGGCGGATTTATTTGGCATCGTCAAAAATAAAAATGAATTTACCAATGACATTCCGCACCGCTTTGAAAAATCAATCACCAAACAAAAAAATAATTATGATTTTATTTTAATCGACACTTCGCCTAGTGCCTCTAGTGTAATCAACGCCATGATTATGATGCTTAGCGATTATTTTATTGCTCCCGTTTCGCCAACTTTTTTTTCATTACAAGCCATCGATAATTTGAGTTCAATTTTTCAAAATTGGATCAAACTTTTGGGCGATTATCAAACTACGCAAAGCTTTCGTGGCTTGAGTTTTCAACCAAAATTTTTAGGTTTGGTGGTGCAAATGGCAAAAAGATTTAACGGCGGAAGCATTAATGAAGGCACTTCATTTTCTAAATCAGCCGAAAAATGGATCGAAGATGTCAATAATAGCGTCAAAAAATTTCAACAATTTGCGATGGCTAGAAACATGTCGGTTTCGCAAGAAGAATTCTTAAAAATATTTTGCAATTCTACACCTTTTATCATTCAAAAATGTTGTGATTTCACTTCGCAATTACGTTCCATCGCCGAAAAAGCCGGAGTTCCCGTTGTTCATTTAACTCAAGATCTATGCAACAAATATAAGGATTCCAACACCGCGGTTGATGTCACCAAAGAAAATGGGCAATACACAATTTCTCTCAACAGCATCAAGGATTCTTACAATAAAATTGGCGATGATTTAAGTAGATTGGCTTAAATAAATAAAGTTAAAATTAAAACAAATTATGAACCCCAGAGTTACAAAAGTAGAACCCTTAAAAGAATATAAATTAAAACTCTTTTTTGCCAATAATGAAGTTAAA
The DNA here is from genome assembly GCA_005787525.1 of Rickettsiales bacterium. GTDB lineage: Bacteria > Pseudomonadota > Alphaproteobacteria > Rickettsiales > UBA1997 > CAILUF01. The sequence continues at coordinate 556 of SYAR01000063.1, read as the reverse complement.
ATTTTTGATACTAATCCTTACCTCGATAAAAGTGTTTTTAAAGAGTTAAAAAATAACATTATTTTCAATCAAGTTAAAGTTTTTATGGGCTCGATCACTTGGCCAAATGGTCAAGATTTCTGCCCCGACACTCTTTACGAAGAGTCGATAAAAATTAATTGAAACAAAATAAAAACTGTTTAAATTTGTAAACTCATCGCGGATGGGCGAATTTATTTCGCCCGAAGCGATTCGATATTAAGCTAAATTTGCGAATGCAAATTTAATGCGTAGCAAAATCAATTGAAACAAAATAAAAACCGTTTAAATTGTAAACTCATTGCGAGTTCTTTTGGTTAAAAAAATAAAAAAACCTAAAATTTATCGCGGATGGGCGAATTTATTTCGCCCGAAGCGATTCGATATTAAGCTAAATTTGCGAATGCAAATTTAATGCGTAGCAAAATTAATTGAAACAAAATAAAAACCGTTTAAACTGTAAATAAAATTTATAAACTCATCGCGGATGGGCGAATTTATTTCGCCCGAAGCGATTCGATATTAAGCTAAATTTGCG
>SYAR01000062.1 GCA_005787525.1 Rickettsiales bacterium | reverse complement strand
GTTGTGTTTTCCGCCAGCGCGAACACATTTTTGGGCGGTGGCGACTCTTTTAAATTTGGAAATTTCGATTCCAGTAAAATAATTTTTGAATTGATTCATGCCGGCATTGGCGAACATTAAGCTTGGATCGTTATGCGGAACTAGAGAGCTCGAGGCGATTATTTCATGATTATTTTTAGCGAAATAATCTAAAAAACTTTGGCGAATTTCGTTGGTTTTCATAAAAAAATTTAATGAAATAAAATTACTTAAAATGTAAATTTAATTAGCTTGAAATGTAAGGCAAGCTATAAGCCGGATTCTGTAATTGATTTCTCAACCGTCAGTCATTCATCTAGGATTGTCATTGCTGACAACCTCAAGCAACCTACCCAAATGGCGACATAAAAGCATGCCTGTTAATAAAAACTTGCCATTTCTATTTGGTCTTGCTCCAGATAGGGTTTTTCCAAATCCGTGTTACCACGAAAGAGTGTAAGCTCTTACCTCACATTTTCACTCTCACCCTTTGCTCTTCGTCTTTTTAACGCTGGCTTCGTTGCTCAATTTATTTTCGAATGCGCGCGTACTTTTGTACGCTTGCGCTTCTCAAAAAATTGTGCGCCTCGCCAATCGTTAAAAATACTTTGAGCAAAATTCCTCAACTTAATTTTCAAAAAAATGAACGCTTCTCAAAAAATTGGCGTCTCCGCAATCATTAAAAATACTTTGAGTTTGCTCTTCGTCTTTTTAATACTTACTTCGTTGCTCAATTTATTTTCGAATGCGCGCGTACTTTTGTACGCTTACGCTTCTCAAAAAATTGTGCGCCTCATAATTATTAAAAATACTTTGAGCAAATTTTTGCTAATAAAAAAACTTATCGTTAAAAAAATGAAGAGCAAATACAGCCTCAATTGCTTGAGGCTTAAGGTAGTATATTCTCTGTGACACTTTCCCTAAATTAATTTTTAAAATTTTGCCGAGGCAAAATTTCGCCAAAAAATTCGCCGGCCGTTAGCCGGTATCATGCTTTTTAGGAGTCCGGACTTTCCTCTGATTTTCAAATTTAAATTGCTTTAAATTAAAATCAGCGACCAACCACTTGCCTTACAAGTTTTTGATTCTAAAATAGCCCAATTCATTTGCAACTTTAAAGATTTTTAATTTGAAAAAAGTTTTTTCGGGAATACAACCTACTGGCAATTTGCATCTCGGCAATTATTTGGGTGCGATCCTTAATTGGCTTGATCTGCAAGCTAATCATCAATGTCTGTTTGGCGTCATGAATTTGCACGCCATCACCGTCGAACAAAACCCGTTAGAGCTTGAAAATAATGTTTTGATCGCCGTTGCAACTTATCTAGCTTGCGGGCTTGATCCGCAAAAATCAAAAATATTTGTGCAAAGCGAAGTGAGCGAGCATGCCGAATTGGCGTGGGTTCTCGGCACTTTAACCCCAATGGGTTGGCTAAATCGCATGACGCAATTTAAAGATAAAATTGGCGGAGAAATTGAGCAAGAAAACAAAAACGCCAATCTCGGTTTATATTCTTATCCAGTTTTGATGGCGTCGGATATTTTGCTCTACAACGCTGATTTGGTGCCCGTCGGCGAAGATCAAAAACAACATTTAGAACTCACTCGTGATTTAGCGGGAGCCTTTAATCGTCGTTATAAAACGCCATATTTTAAATTGCCCGAACCGTTGATTATTAACGAAGTTAAGCGCATTATGTCGCTTCAAGACGGCACTAAAAAAATGAGCAAATCCGATGTTTCGGAAATTTCACGCATAAATTTAAACGACTCCGCCGACGAAATTTTGAAAAAAATTAAAAAATCAAAAACTGATTCGGCAACTACAATCGCTTATGACGAATCGCGTCCCGAAATTTACAATTTACTTAATATTTTTGCAGTTTTTGCAAAAAAAACTCCGCAACAAATCGCTTTCGAATATGAAAATTCGGGTTATGGAAAATTTAAACAAGATCTCGCAGATCTTTTAATAGCAAGCCTTCAGCCCATCTCAACAAAAATTTCTCAACTTCTTGATGATAAAATTTATTTACAAAAAATTTTACAAGAAGGTAGGTTTTATGCCAAGCAAATCGCTTCTAAAACTAAAGATGATGTTTATAAAATAATTGGACTTAACTAGAATATGAACTCAATTCCAGCAAATCTCGAGCACGAAATTTTAAAACTCAAAAAAGAACGCAACGCCGTAATTTTGGCGCATTTTTATCAAGATTCTGAAATTCAAGATATCGCGGATTTTGTCGGCGATTCGCTTGATTTATCGCGTCAAGCCTCCAAAACCAATGCCGATGAAATTATTTTTTGTGGCGTAAAATTTATGGCCGAAGTTGCCAAAATTTTATCACCGCAAAAAAAAGTTTTAATCCCTGATTTTAAAGCGGGCTGTAGTCTTGAAGATTCATGCAAGCCTCACGATTTTTCCAAATTTCGCAAATTGCATCCAAATGCAATCGCGATTACTTACATCAATTGCTCCGCCGAAATCAAGGCTTTGTCCGACATTATCGTCACTTCAACCAATGCCAAAAAAATTATCGAACAACTTCCGCGCGATCAAGAAATTATTTTTGCGCCCGACCAACATTTGGGAAGATTCATTGAAAAGCAAACGGGGCGTAAGATGATTTTGTGGAATGGTAGTTGCATTGTTCACGAACAATTTAGTGAAAAAGAATTAGTTAAACTTATTGCAAATCACCCGCAAGCCTTGGTAATCGCTCATCCCGAATGTCCCGAAGCATTGTTAAAATACGCCAATCACATCGGCTCGACTTCGTCTTTGATCGATTTTGCCAAGAAAAATCAAGGCTCGGAGTTTATTGTTTTGACCGAACCGCACATCATTCACCAAATGAAAAAAATTAATCCGCTCGGAAAATTTTATGATTGTCCTTTCATAAACACTTCAGGCTGTAGTTCTTGCAACAATTGCCCTTACATGCAATTAAATAATTTAGAAAAATTATATGAAGTGATGAAATATGGTAATTCGGCAAAATTTGGTGGCGAAATTGAATTGTCGGAAAGCTTGATAATAAAGGCGTGCCAGCCTTTAGTTAAAATGTTAGAAATGTCGTAAATTTGAAAATTATGGAAATTATTCTTGCAAAACCACGCGGATTTTGTGCCGGAGTTACTCGCGCCATTGAAACCGTCGAAAAAGCCATCGAAAAATTCGGGACGCCCGTCTATGTCCGCCACGAAATCGTTCATAATAAATTTGTCGTCGAATCTTTGCGTAAAAAAGGCGCGATTTTTGTCAATGAAGTTGAACAAATACCAGTCGGCGCCATCACCATTTTTTCAGCTCACGGCGTTTCCGATAAGGTTGAAGAAGACGCTTTGAATCGGGGATTGGACGTTATCGACGCCACTTGTCCATTAGTTAGTAAAGTCCATCGTGAAGCCAAAAAATATGAAGAAGAAGATTACGAAATTATTTTGATTGGGCATCGCGGACACCCTGAGGTTGAAGGCACGAGAGGACGCGTCAAAAAACCAGTTATTTTGGTGACGAATGAAGAAGATGCGCGCAATATTCAAATTCAACATCCCGAAAAAATTGCTTATGTTTCGCAAACAACTTTGAGCGTTGACGACACCAAAAAAATCGTCGAAATTTTGGAAAATCGTTTTCCAACTTTGCAAAAAGGTTTGGCGACGAAAGATATTTGTTATGCGACGCAAAACCGCCAAGATGCGGTGCGCGATTTGTGCAAAATTGTTGATATTTTGTTGGTAATCGGTGCCCAAAATTCTTCAAATTCCAATCGCTTGCGCGATTTGGGAGAGGAATCGGGACTTAATTCTTATTTAATAAATGGGGCACAAGATATTGAAGAAAAATGGTTCGAAAATGTTGATAAAATTGGGCTAACGGCAGGAGCTTCGGCACCTGAAGTTCTAGTTCAGGAGGTCATTTTAAAAATCAAAGAAATTTCGCAAAAAGAGGTCGGAGTTTTCGACATGAATGGCATCGAAGAAAATACATTTTTTATATTACCAAAGAAGGTGAGAAAATGAAAAAGGCACCAGATTACTTTTCAACATTATTAGTTTTTTTACAAAGTTGAGAGCTATTATTAGACTACTTAGAGTTGGGGCAAGGGGGTTTAACAAATAATATCATTTCAGGAATTTCTCCACAAGAAGTTGTTGTGCCTCTTAGCAAATATTTCTCTTAATTTGTTATTTTATTAAAGAAAATAGCGAAACTTAATATTGGTTTTAATTGAATATTTTCGGCAAGATTTTGTTATTTACTCAACGCAATATTGCTTAAATTTTTTTAAAAATTTAAAAGCAAATTTGATTTAAATTTTGGCAACGGAATTTGGTGAAAAATCTAAAATCGTTGGATTCCTAGAGTCAGGATGTGGTTCTAATTTTTGTTTTATTTCGGTTTTAGGTGTAAGTTCAGAGCTTAAATCAGGTAGAATTCTTTCGAGATCATCGCCACTCATTGAAAGTGTTTTTTTAGAAATTGGGGTTAATAATTCAGTGTCGGTGCTTTTCCTTTTTTCAACTCTATGAATTTTTTTTTCATCAATTGTTGCTAAAATTTTATTTAAAATCTTTAATTCTTTTGGTGAGGTTTTTGTACTGATTTTTTCAAGTAATTTGATTTTAGAATTTTCAACCACATCTTCAATTTGTCTCATTAAAAAATTATCCAAGTTGCTACTACTATCAAGAGAATCTCTTAATCTAAACAAATTCTTAAAAGCCTGAATTTTTAGTTGAGTTTTATATTCTCTATATTCATCTTGGAGGCTCTCCGATATCTGTGAATTTAATGAATTTTCTGCAAAAAATCTTAACAAAATCATGTTAGATTTGAAGATACAATTGCCTCGATCTTGATTTTTTGTCAAAATTGATTGATCTTGAGATAGGTCTGAAAATTTTTGCTCGCCAATTGTGATGCTATTAAGTTTATTTCGTAAATATTCCGCATCTTTTTTATCAAGCTGAGTCATGAAAGTTTCAAACAAATCTTTGGTAAAATCTAGTTTTTGATTCAATTTAAAAGTCCGTGCTCCAAATACATAACCATCAGAATTAACTTGCGAATGGTCTTGGCTACCATCGATATAAGTAATGGCTTCAATTTTATTTTCTAAATCTACATGAAAAATAAAAAAAGATGAGTGATCTGATAAATCAGAATCAAAAACATAATATTTTTTATCATTAATTACAATTGGTGAGCTAAAATCATTGATGTGCTTATTGAGTTCTAATTGTAAAGTTTGAAAAAGATCTTTAGAATCATCCGATTGTATAATTAATTTATTAAGCAAGTTTCTGAAAAAAACTTCTTTGGTGCCTAAATTGCCAAAAATAGCTAAATTTATTAGCATAAAATTTTCAAAAAAAACTTTAATATTTTTGGTTTGACTTTCGGTTAATTCAGTTTCAGATTCAAAATTTTTTTTATATAGATGATTAAGAACGCTTAGCAAATCATCTTGAAATTTATAAACATTTTCAAATTCACAAAACTTTTTTAAAACTTTAAAAAAAATTTTCTCACTAATTTCTGGATCTAATTTTTTAGCAATATCATTACTATTATAGAAATCATGAATTGCAATTATAATTTCAGATTTTGTATTGTTAATCGCAAAATTTATTGGATTTATATTATCAAAGTTTTCACGACTCAATTCACTTGGATCTATATTTAATATAGCTAAAACGGCTTCAGTATTATTTTGAGAGATTGCATAAAAAATTGGATTATAGCCTTCTTCATTTTTGCTATCAAGGAGACCCTCTTCGGATTCCAATAATAATTTTAATACATCAATTTTGTTAAATTTTATTGCAAAAAATATGGCACTTAAACCTGTTTCAGAGTGTTGTGCATCAACTAAATCAGGATTTGATTCAATTGCTGTAGACAACATTTCTAAATTATTTTTTTCAATAAGATTAAAAAAATCATTTTCTGAAATATCTATATTTGGAATTGAATTGTGCATATATTATTTTGTGTTAATTTATAACACAAAATAATAACTTATAATGATGGAAAAAATTTAACAGGAGTTTGAAATATTTTGAGCATTAGTAAATGAATTTGCTTAAAATCAAGAAAGAAAGAGTTTGAGCTTTAACAAGCGTGGGAATAATTTCTTATTTTAAAAACCAAACTAAACCAAGTAAAATCTTGATATTATTATCGGTAGGCAATTTCTATCAATGCCCTTAAAAGCCATTTGGGAAAATAATTTTTTGAATAAGAAGCTACAATATTAGAGACAAAAAATGCATCTTATTAATTTTATTTTATGTTTTTTGCTATAAACAAATTTATTTTTTAACTTAAATTAAAATTATGACAAAGAGTGATCTAGAATTTAAAGAATTCATAAAATTTTATCCCGAGATTGAAAAAATAAAAAATTATAAGAACGAGAAGGATTTTGGCGTCGGAGCCCTTGACTTTCTAAGGCATTTTTATGTTAAAGTTTGGGGTTCTTACGCCGATTATGTCGAAAATGATTTAGTTTTGTATGAAATTTTTAAGAAGGGGAATGAGCAATGTAAAAATAATTTAAATACAAAAATACAAGTTTTTCTTTTAGATTCTCTTTATTCTACCGAACTTTCATCAAGAAATCGTATTAGTGAAATTGTTTATAATCTTAATAAAAATTTTGATGAAAATTCAGTAAATATGGTTCTTGAAAATATTGAAGATGAAAATAAAAAAAATGTGCTTAAACTTCGCAAAGAAACATCTTTTTTTAGCAAATATTTTCATTGGCATAATGAGAGCAATAATTGCAAACCCTTACCAATTTATGATTTAAATGTTAGGGTTGGAACGATAATTTATGAGTATTATAATGATCGTAAAAATTGCGATTATACAAAAAAAATGCTTAAAGAACATTTGGGAATCGGAAATCATAAAGGCGATAATAATAATTTGCTATTAAGTTATTTAAAAAATGATACAGTAAAAAATATATTAACTTATGATAAAATTAAAGAATCGATTGATAATTTTATTGGTAATTTAGAATTAAAAAACGATAAAATTAATTCTAAGATTTTGTCTGGAACCGATAGAATCCATGATTGGGTAGATTTTCCAAGAATTGAAAATTATGAATCTAAAGAAAATAATTGCCTTTATAACAATGTCTCAATTTATCGTCTCGTTGATAAATTTTTATGGCTCACTTATAAAATCGCTGAAGCTAAATCCAAAGCCAAATCTAAAAAAATAATCCTCAAATTCCTAAGAAAGTTATTGAGGAATTCGATGAATTAATGAGGTAGATAGAAGATTCTAAGCTTATATTTTTCTAGGATTAACAAGGCTAAAATCTAACTAATTAGAAAAAAGGGATCAGGTTAATTTTTATGAAAATCAAAGAAATATCACAAAAAAAAGTCGGAGTTTTTGACATGAAAGGCATCGAAGAAAATACATTTTTTATATTGCCAAAGAAGGTGCGGAAGTAAATTTTGTGCCCCTAAATATCTCTTTAGAATTTATTAGTTATTCGAGCTTTTTATTCTTGTTGAGTATTATTTGCGTTTAAAAAATCTTAAAAAATACCATAAACTGCTATTTTTAGCAATTATAGGCTAACTTTTATCCGCTTAATAATAGTGGGTCATAAATGCTAAATAATATAATTATATTTTATAACTTGTTTAAATATATTTATGTTTTAAATTTGTTATTAAGAGTTTAGAAAATCTAACTCCAGAATTTAAGGCTTGTTTATATAAAATCAGTCAACCAGTTGGAGTTTCAAATTGTTAGAATCAAAATTAATAAAATTTCAACCGAGAAAATTAATAGATTTTCTTCTAGAGCAAAATCTCATCACAACTTTTTTAACACAAAAAGATTTAGAAAAAATAAGGCTAACCAATAAAGAAAATATGGAATTAATATTCCAACAGAAATATCTTTTTAACTTGCAATCAGCAAAGGATGAAGGGGATTTTGAAAAATTAAAAGAATTTATTTCTAAGCTTAACTATGAAAAAACTAATCATACTTTATCTTTGCCAGCATACATAACGGATGAACAACTAAAATTAATATTGGATCAAAAACTGGCGAAAGGAGATTCAACTGTTGGAAAATCGGTTGTTAATCTAAATTTGTCTCATTGTAGAAATTTGACTGATATAGGTGCAGATCATCTCTTGCCCTTTGCCAATATTGTATCCCTTAATATTTCTAAATGTGATAAATTAGATAAAGCTAAATTTTCAACAAACATGATGCATCTTGACATTAGTCATTGTAGGAACTTAAAAGGTGAAAATTTGGAACAAATGGGTTCTCTTGAATCTATGAGGGTTTATGGATCCACTTCCATTAAAAAGTTTAAGGTCCCAGAAAGTGTAAAACATTTAGATCTTTCCATGAATAATAATTCAGAACATGATATTCAGGAAATGATAGATAAATGTCGAAATCTTGAATATTTAAATATTTCTGGAAGGATCGTAGGTAAAGAACTTAATTTACCAAAAACCGTAACCTCTGTAAATTTTTCACAATGTCAAAATTTTACTCATTCACAAATTCAAAACACGATTAGTCTATGTCCAAATCTTGAAAATCTTAATCTTTCTGGATGTGAATTGGAAAAAAATCTTGAATTGCCAAGAAGTATTAAATCTCTTGATTTAAGCGGTTGCGCTCAATTAAATCATGATCAAATTCAAAGAATGATAAATCAGTGTCCAAGTCTTGAAAGGATTAATCTTTCTGGGTGTAAATTGGAAAGAGGTCTTGATTTACCAAGTAGTGTAAAATCGCTTAATATTAGATATTGTAATAAATTAAATCATCATCAAATTCAAGAAATGATAAATCAGTGTCCAAATCTTGAAGAGCTTGATGTGTCTCGTTGTCAAATTACAGAACTTACTTTTTCTGAATCAGTTAATTTTAAAAAACTTACAATCTTAAGTTGCGAAACACTAAAAACCCTTACTTTTTTAGAGGATGCAAATATTGATTCTTTTAATATAAATCACTGTAAACAATTAAAAACAATTAATATTAAAAAAAATATTAAAGTTAATGACTCAAATATAACGAGTTCAGAAGATTTAAAAGAAATGTTAAAGGGATTACCTCGATCAATAAAAATTCTAATGGCCAAATATAATCCGAGTCCATCTTTAGAAAATCCACAAATTGATCAAGGTAGAGCCCCTCAAATTTAGTGCAAACTCAAAATAAAAACTATATTGCTAATTTTATTTTCAAATTCTCAATCATATCAGAAGTAATTTTTGCTAAATCATATTCAACTTTCCAGCCCCATTGTTCTCTAGCTTCTCTATCATCAATTGATTGTGGCCAAGAATCTGCAATTTGTTGACGAAAATCGGGTTCGTAGGAAATTTTAAATTCAGGAAGATGTTTTTTAATTTCATTGGCAAGTTGTTGGCACGAAAAACTCACTCCGGCAAAATTAAAATTCGAATGATTTTTTAATTTATTAAAATCCGTTTCCGCCAATTGAATCGTGCCTCGAATGGCATCATTCATATACATCATCGGCAAAGTTGTATCAGCTTTTAGAAAACATTTATAACTTTTATTTTTCAAAGCTTCATAAAAAATTTCAACGGCGTAATCTGTAGTTCCGCCCCCCGGTGGCGTTTTGTAACTAATTAATCCGGGATAACGCAAGCCACGAATATCAAGATTATATTTTTGCACATAATAATCGCAAAGCAACTCACCACTGGCTTTGGAAAGTCCATACATAGTTTTTGGCAAAATCACGGTTTGTTGCGGAGTGTTGTCGCGCGGGGTTTCGGGACCGAAAACCGCAATCGAACTTGGGCAAATAATTTGTTTAATTTTCAATTCGCGTGCGACTTCCAAAACATTGTAAAGCCCAATGATGTTGACATCAAAACATAATTGCGGATTTTTTTCGCCCGTCGCCGATAAAATCGCCGCCAAATGATAAATTGTGGTGATTTCGTGTTTTTTAATAACAGTCGTCAAGGCTTGTTTATCAAGGATATTGAGCGTTTCGTAAGGCTGAAATTCATCTTTAATATTTGCGGAATGCAAATCGGAAGTGATAACATTTTTTTCGCCGTAAATTTTTTTCAACGCCGTTGATAGTTCTGAGCCAATTTGACCAAGGGCTCCCGTGACTAATATTTTCATAATTTATTCAATAAAAAAAGTTAAACATTTTAAATATTCATTTTCTTTCAAAGCGGGGTGAACTGGATGATCAAAGCCCGCTCCGTAGGTGCGAATCAACTTACCATTTTTATGCGATTTGTGCAAAGCATGTTGCACCGCTAAAACCAAATCATGCGTTGACACATGATGCGAGCAAGAAGTGATGATTAAATAACCATTTTTTTTGAGCAAAGGGCAGGCGAGTTTGACCAGTTTTTCGTAGCCACGAAGACCCGAAAAAAGGTCTTTTTTATTTTTAACAAAAGCTGGCGGATCAAGCAAAATAACGTCAAAACTCTTTTTTTGAAATTCAGCATCTTCCAGTAAATCGAAGATTTTTTTATTGTAAAAACTAGTTTGGCAATTCGGATTAAATTTTTCAACAATTTTTTGGCAATTTTCACGAGTTAAATCGAGTGCTTCTTTCGAGCTATCGGCGAAAATTACGCTTCGAGCTTGAGCCTTTACCGCATTGATTCCAAAGCCTCCAACATAACAAAAGCCATCAAAAACATCGCAATCTTTAACCAAAGATGCCACGAAATTTCTGTTGATGGCTTGATCAAAAAACCAGCCAGTTTTTTGTCCTTTTTTTAAATCAATTGTAAATTCTAAATCATTTTCAAAAACAGTGATTTTTTCCGGAATTTCAACTCCGTCAACGCTTTCAAAATCAAGGCTTGATTCGAGTTTTTCGAGAGCGCGAAGTTCGGAATTATTTTTGAAAATAATTTGACAATTTTTAAAAATTTCTTTCAAAGCTAAAATTAAAAATGGCTTTAAATTTTCCATGCCCGCAGTCGAAATTTGACAAACAAAAATATTGTCGAAGCGGTCAATGATAAGTCCTGGTAAGCGATCGCCTTCAGAATTTACGAGGCGATAAAATGGTTTATCAAAAAATTTTTCACGCAAAATTTTAGCTTGATTAATTTTTTTAACAAAAAAGCTTTCATCAATTTTTTCAACCGAATTATAACTCAAAATACGGCATGAAATCAGGCTGTGCGGGTTGAAATAAGCCAAAGCAAAATGGGGTTGTTTATAAATTTGGACTTCAATTAACGAACCTTTTTCCAGATTTTTTAACGAAGAAAAATTTTCAATTTCATTGGAAAATATCCATGGATTGCCTTCAATCAAGCGTTTTTCGTGATGGGCTTTGACTATAACTTTTGCAATATTTTTCATTTTATTTTCTTAAGATTAATTGAACCAAAATTAAATTTGCTAAATGGATTTTTTAAATTATATCAATCAAAAGCATTATAGCCACTAAATTTTAAAATTATTGAAAACTAAAAAATTAATAATTTAATTTTTAGATTTTAATTTTTTTTAAATAGCGGTTAAGACTTACTAATCAACTTCAAAAGATGCGAATTTTTTCTTTGTAAAAAATCTTCTAAAACATCATCATAATCGTCTGGGATTACTTTATCAAAGGATTCGCGTTCGAGTAATTTTTGAATATATTTATCGGTGCGACTTTCTTCATCAAAAATTTCAACTCCATAATTAGCACGAATAACCATTGCCGGAGTAAAGGCGGTAGCAAAACAAACATCAATTAAAGAAAAATGCCCACCACTAAAAAATGGCTCGGCGGTTAAATATTTTTCTAAATTTTTTATTTTTTTACGTACCTCTTCAAGTTTTTCATCAAGAGCTTGTTGATCTTGGGCGAAAGCGATAGCAAAAAAAGAAGAAATCAAGCCATTAGAAAATTCCATCCAACCGCGATGCCAAGCTCTTGTATAAACATCTTTCGAATGAAGTTGGATATCAGGAAACGCCTCTTCTAAATATTCGCAAATAGCAATTGATTCAAATAGCGGACGCCCATTGCCATAAATGATTGGAGCTTTGCCAAGTGGAGAATCTTGAATAAACCAATTAGGTTTGTTGGCTAAATCGACATCAACTTTTTCGTATGAAATTTTCTTTTCGATCAAGCACATTTCAACGCGATGACCAAAGGGCGAGAGTTTAGAGGTAACTAGTTTAATGGCGCTCATAATTTTAAAATTTTTGATTAATAAATTGGGAATTTTTTACACAAAATTTCAACTTGTGATTTAATTTCTTGTTCAATTATTTGATTATTTTCAGGACCGTTTTTAGCCAAACCTGACAACACTCCGGCAATCATAGTGCCGATTAATTTAAACTCTTTTTGTTTAAAGCCTCGAGTTGTTCCGGCGGGCGTTCCGAAGCGTAATCCCGAAGTTACGAACGGGCTTCGTGGATCATTCGGAATGGCGTTTTTATTGCAAGTCAAGCCCGCTCTTTCAAGAGAATGTTCGGCTTCTTTACCCGTAATATTTCCAAGCGGAGTTAAATCTGCCACCATCAAATGGCAATCAGTGCCACCCGTGGTAATTTTCAAACCGCCTTCGATTAAAGTTTGTGCTAAAGTTTGTGCATTATCAACAATTTGTTGTGCATAAATTTTAAATTCAGGTTGAAGCGCTTCAGCAAATGCCACCGCTTTGCCAGCGATTACATGCATCAATGGTCCACCTTGTAATCCTGGGAAAACTGCCGAATTAATTTTTTTAGCAAGTTCTTCATTATTGGTTAAGATTACGCCCCCACGAGGACCGCGTAAAGTTTTATGGGTCGTTGAAGTTACGACATCGGCGATACCAATTGGCGACGGATAAATTCCGGCACAAACTAGGCCCGCAATGTGTGCCATGTCAACCATTAAAATCGCCCCAACTTCGTCGGCGATTTTACGGAATCGTGCCCAATCAATAATGCGTGGATAAGAAGAAATTCCCGCCACAATAATTTTTGGTTTATGCTCTCTGGCGAGTTGCTCTGCTTGATCGTAATCGATTAAGCCATCATCAAGACGAATACCATATTGCACTGATTTTAACCACATGCCAGAAATGGTGCGTTGTGCCCCGTGAGTAAGGTGCCCGCCTGCTGCCAAAGACATACCCATGATGGTGTCGTTGGGTTGAAGAAGCGCGAGATATACCGCCAAATTGGCGCTGGCACCCGAATGAGGTTGAACATTGGCAAACTTGGCTCCAAACAATTCACATAAACGTGAAATTGCTAAACTTTCGATCTCATCGGCAAATTCACAACCGCCATAATAGCGTTTAGAAGGATAGCCTTCGGCATATTTATTAGTAAAGACTGAACCTTGTGCCTCTAGGACTGCTCGACTTACGATATTTTCGGATGCTATAAGTTCGATTTGATTTGATTGACGTTTTAATTCATTTTGAATTGCGGAAAAAATGGCGCCATCAGATTTATCAAGACTCGATTGAAAGAAACTCATAATTGAAATATTTTGGTTAGTAAAGTTTGGTTAAAATTTGATTTAACTTTTTAAGTATTTTAATAAAATTAGCAACAAAACATTTTTAAAATATTACATTTTTTTAAAATAATTTTTTATAATTCTTCTTGCACAACAAATTTTTTTTAAGACAATTAAGAACTTAATAAATCAAATCAAATTTTAAATAATGGCGGACAATAAAAATAACCAAGAAATTTTAAAAATAGAGCTTTCAAACCTAGAGGCTGAACAATCTTTATTAGGCACGATTATTTTAAATAATGAATATTTATCGCGAGTTCTTGAATTTCTTTTGCCCGAACATTTTTACGAGCCCGCCCATCAAAAAATTTACGCGCAAATCATTCATAATGTTGAAAAAGTAAGTATCGTTGCCAATCAAATTACTCTAAAACAATTTTTTGAAAATGATGAAAATATCAAGGCAATCGGCGGAGCAAAATACCTCTCAACCCTACTTGCTAGTGCATCAGGAATTTTTGATATCGCCGATTACGGGCGCATAATTTACGATTTGGCTTTAAAAAGAAAATTGGTGATGATCGGCGAAGATGTCGTTAATCGCGTTTACAAAACTGAAAATAATTTATCGGCGCAAGACCAAATAGAGCAAGCCGAGGCCAATTTATTCGACCTCGCCGAAAAAGGTGGCAATGGCAAAAGTGATTTTCGTAATATTTCCTTTTCAATCAAAGAAACTCTCGATAAAACTTTACTCGCCAGAAAACGCGATAGCCATATTAGTGGCGTCTCGACAGGCTTCGCCGATCTCGATAAAATGTTAAGTGGTTTGCAACAATCGGATTTATTCATTTTGGCGGGGCGTCCCTCGATGGGCAAAACCGCCATCGCCATCAATATCGCCGTTAATGCCTGTAAATTTTTAAACCCCGATTTAGATGATAAAAAAAATCTAAAAGCCGTCGGATTCTTTTCGCTCGAAATGTCTTCCGACCAATTGGCTTCTCGGATTCTATCAATGGAATGTAGTATCAATGCCACCAAATTTCGCACCGGTCAATTAAGCGAAAATGAATGGGAAGTTGTCGCCACTCGTTCCGCCGAAATCGCCAAAATGCCTTTTTTCATTGATGACACGCCGGCACTTTCAATCTCGGCGATTCGAACTAGAGCGCGAAGAATGCTTCGTAAAAATAATTTAGGATTATTAGTTATTGATTACTTACAATTGATTCGCGGAACTTCGAGTCGTTCCGCCGAAAATCGTGTTCAAGAAGTTTCGGAAATTACCCAAGGTTTGAAGGCGATTGCCAAAGAACTCAATATCCCTGTCATCGCTCTTTCGCAATTATCGCGGGCAGTTGAGCAAAGAGAAGATAAACGTCCGCAACTTTCCGATTTGCGTGAATCGGGTTCGATTGAGCAAGATGCCGATGTCGTGGCTTTTATTTATCGCGATAGCTATTACAAAGAGCGCACGCGACCACCCGAAAATGAAGTTGATAAATTTCAAAAATGGAAAAATGAAATGCAACAAGTGGCGCACAAGGCCGAATTTATTATCGCCAAACAAAGAAACGGCCCCGTCGGTAGTGTCGAATTATTTTTCGACGCCGAATTTACTCGGTTTGGCAATTTGGATGTTTATCATAATTAATTTTTTGATTTTCAATCAAAAATTCTGAAGCGAAATAAAGTGATCCGCAGATTAAAATCAAGGTTGGTTGAGTAGAAAATTCTTGTCGAATTTTTTCAAAAGCATCATCAAAATTTTCAATTATTACCGAGTTAATTTGCAGATTCTTTGTAATTTCTAATATGTTTTGTGGGCTTCGAAATCTTGAATCGGAGACGATTTTAAAAATTAATAATTTATCAATTTTAGCTCCAATAATTTTTAAAAATTCTTCACAATTTTTATCTTTAAGCATTTGAAAAATTATAATTTTTTTATGGTGAGAAAAATTTTCTAAAAATTCAGCAATTGTCGTGGCACCTTGTGGATTATGGCTTCCATCGAGATAAAGTTGAAAATTTTTGGGAAGATTTTTAGCAAAAATTCCATCTTCAATTTTTTCTAAACGCGCTTGCCACCGAGTTTTTTCAATGCCATTTTTAATATTTTCATCGCTAATTTTAAAATGATTTTGATATTTAACGCAACTTACTGCTAGTTGAGCATTTTCAATTTGATGAGAACCGCTTAATGGAATATTTATCGAATTAAAATTAAAATTTAAATTGTTAAAAAAAACTTTTGAATTAATAAATTCAGCGTTTAATTGATTAGCTTTTGAGTTAATTAAATCAAGGACTTGCGGATTTTGATCAACACAAATTATTGGGCAATTTTTTTTAATAATTCCGGCTTTGGCTTCGGCGATTTTTTCAATTGTTGTTCCTAAAAATTCTTGATGATCGAGTGAAATTGTGGTGATGATTGAACATAAAACTTTCGGCAAAACATTAGTGGCGTCAAACTCCCCGCCCATTCCCGTTTCTAACAACAAAATATCGGCTTCGATTTGACTGAACGCCAAAAAAGCGACCGCGGTCGTCGCTTCAAAAAAAGTTATATCGATTTTAGGGCTTATTTCACAGGCTTGGCGACATTTTTCTAAAACTTCATTTAAAAAATTGTCGGTAATTTTTTCGCCACAAATTTCAATTCTTTCATTGAATTCAACTAAATGTGGCGAAGTGTAGCGATGGACTTTATAACCAGCTTCATGAAAAATATTTTTGAGAAAAGCTAAGGTTGATCCTTTGCCGTTGGTGCCAGCAATATGAATAGTTGGTGGCATTTTTAAATGTGGATTATCGAGCCTTTTTAACAATTCAAAAATTCGTTCTAAACCGAGATTTATGTGATGAAAATAATGTGGATCGGGCCATTTTGGAAGTTTCACAATTTGATTTTTGTATTAGGTTTTTTTAAGAAAAATTGATAAACGCGATGAAAATTATAATTAAATTCGGCGCCAAAAATAAATACTAAACTTATCAAATAAAAAAACATTAATGAAATTATGATTCCGGCGATTGAACCGTAAACAAAATTCATTTGATCAAAATTTTCTAAATAAAGTGAGAAAAAATCTACTAAAGTTATCCATAAAATCACCGCTAAAACTGACCCTGGAATAGTTTGCCAAATCTTCTGTTTAACGTTGGGAAGAGCGAAATAAAGGACCGATGTTGAAATGGTTAAAATTGAAAAAATTGCTAATTGACGCAAATAAAAAAAGTCGTAATCAATGGCGAGTTTTATAGAAAATTGCTTTTCAAAATATTTAAGAATAACGGGAACGATAACAAATATTAAAATGCCACTAATTATTACAATAATTATTATGAAAAATTCAAAAATACTTACCAATCGGCGTAAAATATATGGCGGTGGAAAGGCTACGCGGTAGGCGCGATTGAGAATTGTACGACAACCCTCGACCGATGATGACGCTGTCCAAATTACGCCAATTATGGCGATGGTTAAATAGCCATCACTCGGACCTGAAATTATTTCGTTGATGCGGGGAGTTAGTCCGCGCGACATTTCATTGGGCAAGCTCGAAACTAATTCATGTAAAAAATCGGTACCAATTTTTGATTCACCAAAAAGTCCAATTACGGCAATTAAAAAAATTAGCGAAGGAAAAAATGATAAAATGCTTAAGAACGCAAGATAACCAGCATGTTCAATACCATCATGATTAATGGTGTCGATTACCGATTTGCGAAATATTTTAAGTGGAATAATAAAATATTTACGAAAATAATAATTTAATTTTGAACGAGAGTGTTTAAGCATTATCCGATTTCGCTTTATATTTCTTTTGTAAACTTAAATTTTTCTAGAATAAATTTTTCTGCTAAAAATATTTTATGTTCGAATTTATTTTTTGTCAAAGATTCGAAAATTATTTTTTTGCATAAAAATTGACGACAAATTTCTTTTAGCCAATCATTTAAGAGTTGCATAATATTGCTTTCATTATGGTGTTCGGAGATATAAAAATCAAGGATTTCGCAAGTTTTATAACAAAAAAAATCATGCTCAATTTTGCAAGCAATTGCTCCAATAATTTCTTGATTATTTTTGTCAAAAATTATGGCAATATGATAATTTTTTTGAATTTTTTCAAAAATATCATCGATTAAATTGGTTGAATTAAAATCAAGTCGCTCTTGTGCGTTTTTACAATATTTTGCGACATCTATTTTAGATAATAATGTTTTTAATTGCATTTTGATGATTGATAATTAGGTTTTAAAATAGTAATATTTATAAAGTCAATTAATTCTATGGTCAAGAGGCTAAATAACATTAATCATTTAGAAAAAAACTCAAACAAATATCAATATTTAATTCAAATTCAAGAGGCAATAAAGCTTGATTTTATTTACGCCGTAATTGATTTAAATCATATAGAAAAAGAAGTTAAATTAAAATTTTTAGAGTTACAAAGAATTAAAAAAAAGCTCGATTTAAACAAAAAAAATTTGGCAATTTACGAATTTTATCAAAAAATAAAAGAAGATAAAAAAATATTTCTACAAATTTTGGAGTTAGAATCAAAATTTCAAGAAATATTAAGAAGATCTAGAAAATCAGCGCTCAATGACATAATTTCATGTTATAAAAACGAAGCCAAAGACGAGCAATTTTCATTTACCGAATTGTTAAAAAATGCCTTTGAAAATAACGTAAAACCAGAAATTTTGCAGAATTTTTTAAGTAAAAATTTTAAAGCTTTATTTAGTTTAACCGCTCATCCAACTAACCCCACAAGTCTTGAATATACTGGTCTTGGCTATGAATTTGACGAAATTATTGCTAATAAAAAAACTCTAAATTTTAAAAATCTTCAAGATAATTTAAAAAAAACTTTATTATGTTCGATAACTAGTCAAAAAAAATCATGCTTAGAAGAGATGTTTGAGACTGAATTGGCATTAAAAAATATTAAAATTGCTAATCAAGAATTGCAGAAAAAATTACAATTAGAAATCGAAAATTCGCCCTATAAAAATAAAATATTTTTGCCAGAAAAAATTTGCGAAATATCGCTTTGGAGTCATGGAGGTGATGGTGATGGCAATCCAAATGTTACTGCAGAAATTTTAAAAATTGGCATCGAAAGAATTAAAAAATTTAAGTTGGAATCGACAATTGATTTAAGGCATGATGCGAAGGATATTGAAAATGCGGTGGCAGAAATTTTAGAAAATTTTACAGTTAAATTTTTGCTAAAAAATGATGAAAAAAATAAAATTAAAATCTTGCATGAATTTTTAGAAAATGAAATTTTAATTGATAAAATTAATCATTTTTTAACACAAAAAACTGACAATAATGAAATTATTAAAAGACTTTTGGTTGTAAATAAAAATCCGCTATTTATTGATAAATTTATTATTTCTAACCATCAGAATGTTAGTCAAGTTTTAATGGTTTTGTTTTTACTCAAAATCACCAAAAATTTTCAAATAAAAAATCACATAATTCATATTGTTACTTTGTCGGAATCGGTGGAGGATTTAAAAAATATTTTTGCGATTCAACGGCAATTAATTGCCGATAAAATTTATCAAAAATACTTACAAAGAGCTAAAAAAATAATTGCGATGATTGCCAAGAGCGACACTGCTAGAGTAGGTGGTATCGCTGTCGATTATTATCAAGATCGAGCGACGGGACAAATTTTAATGTTAAAAAAAATCGCTCTCGAAAAACATAATTTAGATCTAGATATTTTTGTTTTTAATGGCGGAGGATATGCTTTGCAAAGGGGTGGCGGGCGTTTTGATGAAATAATTACGCGTCAATTAAATTCTGCTTTAGAAATTGCCGATGAAATGAAGATTGATGAATTGTATTTGAAGCCAGCAATTACAACGATTCAAGGGCAACAACAACAAATTTTATTTGGTTCTCTTAGTATTGCTAAAAACACAATTGAAAATTTTGCTTTGCATAATCTTTGCGTCTCCTTGAAGGCTTCTGGAATTATAGAAGGAGATAAAATTTGTAACTCAAAATATTATAAAATTCGTCAAGAATTTAGCGATGAAGCAATTAAATCTTATCAGACAAAATATTTTTCTAATCAATATTTAAATGAATTATTTTTTAACTCAAACCGCTTGGGAGTAATGCTAGGAAATCTTAGTTCGCGTCCGTTAAAACGTGGCTCGAGTCAAAAAAATATTTTAACCCCGCATAAATATTGCGAATTATTGGAAGATATTTCGACATTTAATATTTTTACAACAAGAGCCATAACTTTGGATCGAACTATTGCCCATACTGGCACTTTCACCATAATGTTTCTGGGCTTGAATGAATCATTTAAAAAAATAATTACCAAATATAATTCAAAAAATTTATTAGATCTTTATTTTTGCAATAAAGCTTTTCGTGATTTTATTCGTAATCAAATTATTGCTTTAAATATGGTTGATATTAATTATGCGTGGAAAATGTTGATTGGTATTGACCGCCCTAGGGTCGAGGAAATTATTAAATTGTCAAAAATTTTTGTTGAAAACAAAAAAATGACAACATTTTCTTTGAAAAATCGTCAAAAAATTACCATGGCGTTTTTAGATTTTTATATTTTTGAAGTGGCGAAGAACATTGCTAAATCTATATTTAATCAAGATTTGGAGCTTGATTATGAGCGCTATGATTTGAATAAAATTTTAGAAATTTATAGCGCAAATTTGGCAAATGAAATGCAATATTGTAAAAATGAAAGTGTTTTTACCAAGCTTTGCGAGAGCGATTTTACCAGTTTTTTAAATAATAATCCTGAAAAAATTTTAGATGATTTGGATTTAAAAATTATTCACAATTCTTATATCGCTAATAATATTATTTTTAATGCGCCACTTACAATGGCAACGATTTTTACTTCTTTTAAAAAAGATTTTCACGAAGTTCATAATTTTCTTGAAAAAATTTCTGATAAAAGCTTGTATTTTAATTAGATTCTAATATTTTTACCCGCTAAAAAATAAAAAAATAAGATATAAAATATGTCAAAAAATAAAATCAAAAAAGTCGTTTTAGCTTACTCTGGAGGTCTCGATACCTCGGTTATTTTAAAATGGTTGCAAGAAAATTATGGTTGCGAAGTTGTTACTTTTACCGCCGATTTAGGGCAGGGTGAAGAGCTCGAACCCGCTCGCAAAAAAGCTCAAATGCTGGGAGTTAAAGAAATTTTTATTGAAGATTTGCGTGAAGAGTTTGTAAGTAATTATGTTTTTCCGATGTTTCGGGCCAATGCTTTATATGAAGGCGTTTACTTGCTTGGAACTTCAATTGCCCGCCCATTAATTGCTAAAAGACAAATTGAAATTGCTAAAATGGTTGGAGCCGACGCTGTGGCTCACGGAGCAACTGGCAAGGGCAATGATCAGGTGCGTTTTGAACTTAGTTATTATGCTAACAAACCCGACATCAAAATCATCGCTCCTTGGCGTGAATGGGATTTGAATTCTCGCACCAAGCTCATCGATTATGCCGAAAAAAATCAAATTCCCGTTGCTAAAGATAAAAAAGGCGAAGCGCCATATTCGGTCGATGCCAATTTGCTTCACACTTCAAGCGAAGGTAAGGTTTTGGAAGATCCGTCACAGCCCGCTCCCGAATATGTTTACCAACGCACGGTTAGCCCTGAAGATGCTCCGAATCAAGCGACAATTGTTGAAATTGAATTTTCTAAAGGTGATCCAATTGCGATTGATGGCAAAAAATTATCGCCGGCTCAAATTCTTATCAAGCTCAATGAACTCGGTGGCAAAAATGGAATAGGTCGTTTAGATTTAGTTGAAAATCGTTTTGTTGGTATGAAATCACGTGGTGTTTACGAAACGCCGGGAGGCACGATTTTATTGGTGGCGCATCGTGCGATTGAATCAATTACGCTTGACCGCGAAGCTTGTCATTTAAAAGATGAGTTAATGCCAAAATATGCCAGTTTGATTTATAATGGTTTTTGGTTTGCGCCTGAACGCTTGATGCTCCAAGCTTTAATCGATAAAAGCCAAGAAATTGTTGAAGGCAAAGTTCGTTTAAAATTATATAAAGGCAATGTTTATGTAATGGGACGCGAGTCGCCGAAGAGCCTTTATTCAATGGCTCACGTTACTTTTGAAGAAGATTCGGTTTATGATCAAAAAGATGCGCAAGGTTTTATTAAACTCAATGCTTTGCGTTTGAGAATTGGCGCTAAAATCCATAATAATTAATTTAAAAAAGCCGCCCCTATTAATGATAAAAATTTTTATTATAAATAAACCTAAAATATCAAAAACTGTTCTTTGTTATTTTTTTATATTTTTCTTATTTAAAATTAGTAATTCCTACGCTTTTGTTGGTGGAGCAACGATGGGATATTCGGGAGGAGCCTCATCTGCAGGGAGTCCAAGTATAAAATCGGGGATTTCAATTGTCGACCCCGAAGGTAAGGCATATAATTGCGAACCATTTGTTGATAAAAAATGGGAGTCAACTTCAAGCGAAGATAGTTGGAATGGCGTATATTTCTCTCTCGGATTTGATTCTTCAAAATTTTCCGGAAAATATAAAATTGAAAATTCTGATCCAGAATATCAGTATCTTTCAGCTTATGCCCCTTCAAATCAAACTACTACCGTTCCGGTTTTTTCTGAAATTGGAAAGGGTAAAAATTTTTCCGGGGCATCCTTAATGCCAGTAGTAACGGTTGGTGGAGGATTTTTAATTGACAGAATGTATTTAGCAACCGATCTTGAAATTCGAGCACTTCCTCTTGATTTTACGAGTAAGGCAAAAATTAACGAAATAACATATAATAATTCAGGCAAAGAAACGGGAAAAAAAGAAGTTGAAACGACCTTAACCTATTCATTACGAAACTATGTGATGTTTAATGCTAAAATTGGTTATTTAATTTCGGGTCGATCGATGGTTTATTTTAATACGGGAATTGGATCTTTCTCATCTTCGAGCATAAAAACTGATAGTAATTATTCTATTATGGAAAATGAAGATGGCGATAGTCCGCCCCCAATTCGCTTGAGTCTTGGAACGGAATTTTTACTTTCAAATCATTTTAGACTTGTTGCGGATTATTCATATTGGATAGTTCCGCAAAATATGGGAAATTTTTATTTAGGTAAAAGCGGATCAAGTCAATCGGCACCAAAATCAGAAAATTCTTATGTTGCGGATTTTAAAATAAATTCACTAAAACTTGGAATTTTATATCGTTTTTGATTATGTTAAAATTTTTATTTACCTTACTTATTTTTGTTGCAATAAACTTTACCAGCCTTGAAGCCCAAGGTTTTAACTCTTCTTCAATTCAAAATTATAACGATAATTATCAAAACAATAAATTTAATAATTCATATGATTACTACAATGATAGATTTAATTTTGAAGATTCAGATGATAATAGAAAAAATTATCCCAGATATGAAGATATTTATCGGGGTAATGAAAATTCGGCGATGTCTAGTCAATATATAAACCAATCATCAAACAATTATAATGAAGGAGTTGAATTTAATAAGCCAAATAATGATTATGTAAATAGCTTCAATTCTTCAATTCCCATAACCGCCCCCAAAAAAAATGTAAATTTTAAAGATGGAAAAGGAGTTGGTTATAGAGTTTATGATAATTCAAATCGTCAATCCTATTTTTGCAATATAAATCCAAATCTAAAAAAAACATTTACCCATGATAATAATTTTAATGGAATTTACGTTGGAATTGGCGTTGCCAAAATAGACTCTTCAATAAATTTATCTCAAACATCTACAAATACTTCTTTTATCGACAAGGGAGGCGTAAGTAACAAACCTTATAAATTTGATTTCTCGGGGTCAAAAACCTTACCTTCAATCATAATTGGGCAGGGCAGATTATTCTCGAGTGGCTTATTTTTAGGGCAAGAATTTGCCATGAATATTGGAGAATTTAATATTGGTAGTAATAAAATTAATAATAATGAATATAAAAAAATTAATTATTCATTTTCAAATTATTCATATTATTCAGGTAAATTCGGATTTAATATTTTTAAAATTTTTTTACCATATGTCAAACTTTCTCTTAGCACGTCAACTTCACGTTTTATATTGCAAAAAAACGACAATTCCAAGATTGTTAGTGGTGGAAGTTTTCCAAGTGTTGGTTTTGGTGGCGGGATTGATATATCAATCAAAGATCATATTAGAGCGATAATTGATTACACTGAATTTACTGGTTCAGGAGACGCATTTTTTTTAAGTTCTAAAAGCGACCAAACAACCAATATACGAAATAGTGTTTCATATGATTCAAAATATGCTTTTACGCGAGTTAGTTTGATTTATAGGTTTTAGTGTAAAAATTAAGCAAGAAAATTTTTTGATAAAAATAATTTCATTAAAATATTCAAATTAAAAAATCGAATTAAGGATTTAACTTTATTTACCCTCCAAATCACTATGAATATTTTTAATAAAAGTAAGTCGTAAAGCATTGATAATCGCAACTGCATCGATGATTTGTTGAGCAATCGCACCTTCCGCAGGAGAGGCTAAGCCGAAAGCCGCTAAAATCATTCCGACGATACTAAAAATCATACCCCCAATCGCACTTTGTAAAATTATTTTACGTGTAAAAATGCTGATATGTAATAGCTCGTCGACTTTGAGCAAATTGCTTTCCAAAATCACCGCCCCCGAAGATTCCGAAGTGATATTATTGCCTTGACCAAAAGCGATTCCAACCGATGCCAACATCAATGCTGGTGCGTCATTAATGCCGTCGCCCATGAATAAAGTTGGCGCATTTTGAGTTTCTTTTTTAACAATTTCCAGTTTTTGTTCGGGACTTTGTGAACTAAAAAAATTATTAATTCCAAGTTTTTTAGCGAGGTAATTCACTTCGCTGGCGCGGTCTCCCGACAATAAAATAATTTTTTTAAAATTATGATTCGGAGCGAGATGATTAATAAAGGATTTACTCTCGGGGCGTTCCAAATCACGGAAATGAAGGATTCCCGCCACTTTTTTATTTATGACAATAACGCATTCCATGCCTTCGGTTAATTCGGGCAAAGCAATTTTTGAAGCTTGAAATTCATGAATTTTTTTTCGGCTGGTAATAATTATCTCTTTGTCGCCGATATTGCCAATCATGCCATAGCCGGGTTTTTCAGAAATATTTTGAGCGTCGAGTAAAAGTAAATTGCGTTTTTGCGCTTCTTTTAAAATTGAACCCGCCAAAGGATGACGAGAGTAGCGTTCGAGGCTGGCGGTTTTTTGTAAAATTTCATTTTCGGTGAATTCGTCAAGAGCGATAATTTCAGAAATATTAGGTTCGCCATAAGTCAAAGTTCCGGTTTTATCAAAAATCGCCGTGGTGCAAATTGAGAGTTTTTCCAAAATGCGCGCATCCTTGATAATAATGCCTTGGCGCGCTGAAATTGAAATCGCGCTAATAATGGCGATTGGCACCGCAATCAAGAGCGGGCAGGGCGTAGCGATGGTTAAAACCGCTAAAAAATTAGTTAAATCTTGAGTAAAAAAATAAGAAGCGGAGGCGATAAAAATAGTTATCGGCGCAAAAATTGCCCCAATTTTATCGGCAAGTTTACGAATCTCGGGACGTTGTTCCTTGGCTTGTTGCATGACTTCCATGATTTTGCCATAACGCGAATCGGCCGGCAATTTTTCGGTTTTGATAATGAATAAGGATTCGCCATTAATTGCGCCCGACAAAACTTTGGAGCCGATGGTTTTAGAAATGCGATAAGGTTCGCCCGTCAAATATGACTCATCCATCGAGCCTCTGCCTTCAACGATTTCGCCATCAATCGGACAAATTTCATGCGGAAAAACCGCCACTAAATCGCCAATTTTAATTTTAGAAATTTCGGTGTCTAAAAAATTATTTTCCGATTTTAAATGAGCTATAGTTGGCATTCTTTGAGCAAGAGCTTCTAAGACGAAAGAGGCGCGATGTGAAGCAAATTCTTCAAGCGCTTGTGAGCTTGCCAGCATTAAAATAATCAAAACCCCAGCAACATTTTCATGCAAATAAATTGCCAAAATTAACGCCATGAAGGCAATTAAATCGGCACCCAAATTGCCTTTTATAATTTTAAGAAAAATCTGAATTAAAAGCGGAATTCCGCCAATGATAAGAACGAAAATAAGGCTATAATCTTCATCAATTTTAAGAGCAAATTTGATAAAATAATGAATTATTAAGGATGCAATAGAAATAATAGATAACATTAACTGCCATTTGGTTTTGAGATATTCTAGTGAAAATTTCATATTTATAAAAATTTGAATAAATTTTATTGAGAAAAATATTAATTAATTTTGGAATTTTTTGGATTAAAATAAGTTTAATTATTGTAATTTTGAGGGCAATCTAAAAATATTTATCGACTTATTT
Organism: Rickettsiales bacterium; assembly: GCA_005787525.1. GTDB lineage: Bacteria > Pseudomonadota > Alphaproteobacteria > Rickettsiales > UBA1997 > CAILUF01. Next base: position 7,994 of record SYAR01000062.1, on the reverse strand, counting down.
TAATGAAAAAATTATAATTTTATCGATATAAATTTTTTACAAAAAAATAATTCAAAACATGAAAAAAAATCTTTCAAAAATCTTAACAATTTTATTTATGTTCTCATTTTTCTCAACAGGTTCTAAGGCTGACAATGTCAAAACTAACGATGTTTATCAATTTTCTTTCATTAATTTTGATGAAACAAAAATCAATTTGGCCGATTACAAAAATAAAGTTTTATTGATCGTCAACACCGCTTCAAAATGCGGATTTACTAAACAATATGAAGGTTTGGAAAAAATTTATCAAAAATATAAAGATCGCGGATTAATGATTATCGGAGTTCCGAGCAATAATTTTGGCAGTCAAGAACCAGGAACTAACGCAGAAATTCAAAAATTTTGTAAATATAATTATGGCGTTAATTTTTTGGTTACTCAAAAAGAAATTGTCATCGGGAAAAATGCTCATCCATTTTATCAATTTGCCTCAGAAAAGCTAGGCGCTATTGCCTCGCCAAAATGGAATTTTCATAAATATCTAATCGGTCGCGATGGCAAATTAGTTGATTATTTTATTTCAAGTACCGCTCCTGAAAGTGAAAAAATTATCAACGCAATTGAAAAAGAATTGAATAAATAATTATGAAAAAACCTTCAATTGCAATTGTCGGAGCTGGATTTTCGGGAATAATTTTAGCACAAAAATTAAAAAATATTGGTGAAGTTAAAATTTTTGAAAAAGCTCGTGGAGTAGGCGGGAGAATGTCTTCTCGCACTAAAGATGATTTTACTTTTGATTTCGGTGCGCAATTTTTTTATGCCAAAACCGCAGAATTTCAACAATTTTTAAAGCCTTTTATCGAGCAAAAAATTTTAAATTCTTGGTGCGGAAATTTTGCCGAAATCGATGATTATAAAATTACTTATCAACGTCAATGGCCCGAAGAAAAAAATCATTTCGTGCCGTCGCCAAAAATGAATCAACTTTGTAAAGAATTGTCGCGAGACCTTGATATATCTTTCCAAACTCGTGTTGCCAAAATTGAAAAAATTGAAAAAAAATGGCATATTTTTGACGACAAAAATATTTTTTTAGGCGAGTTTGATTGGTTATTTTTTTCAATTCCGGCTCCGCAATTATTAGAATTAATTCCCGCCGAATGTAATTTTTTTGAGGCGACAAAAAACTTTAAAATGCTCGGTTGTTTTGCCTTGATGCTTGGATTAGAAAAACCTTTAAACCTTCAATTCGACATTGCTTTAGTTAGAAATTCTTTGATTTCTTGGATTAGTTCGGAGAGTTCAAAACCGCAACGAAAAAATTCGGCTTCATATACAATTTTAGCTAGAAATGATTGGGCGCAGGACAATATGGAAAATGACATTGATGATGTTAAAAATCAACTCATCGCAGAATTTACAAAAATAATTCAACAGCCAATTGAAGGAATAATTCATCAAGATATTCATCGTTGGCGTTATGCTAATATTGAGAAGCAGAAAAATAATGTAAAATTTTTTTTCGATAATGAAATGCATCTAGGAGCTTGCGGAGATTGGTTAATTCACGGTCGCGTTGAGGCTTGTTATTCAAGTGCTTCGGCGCTTTTTAATGAAATTTCTAAAAATTTAAAATAATTTTTAAAGTTGAAAAATTCACGAAAAAATTTTGAAAAAATGCAGGAAAACCTTGTGGCGACTTATCGCAACATGGGGCAAAATTCTAATTTACAAATTGATTTTGATGAAAATTTTATCAATAATTTTTTTGTGTGGAATCAAAATATTGTCAATTTTCATGAAGAAAAATCTCATCAAAAAACTTTTTCTTTAAAGGCTTTTTTACCTAATTCTAATTTACTTCGCAAAGCCGAAGATGATGCCGAGATTTTGACGATAATGCGTCCGAGCCTTGATTTATCAACATGTTATGGCTTATTTCACAATCCACAAATTCATCAAAAATATAAATTTGAAATCAATAATCTTAATAATTTAAAAATTAATGTTGCCAAAATTTTTGATGATTTTGAAAAAGCGCGAATTGTTGTTTTGGCGAGCGATTGTTATTTAGGAATTGTCAAAAATATTTTAGCAAAAATTGAAAATGATATTTTTTATGCTGAGCCTTCGAACCTTGATTTGCTTATATTAAACAACATTTTCACCAAGAAAATTTTACCAAAAACTCAAGAATTTATTAAGGATTTACAAAAAAATTTGGCACCAAAAATTGTCCAAAAAATATTTGATTTAGAAAAATATATTTATCATCAAGAAAATTTTGCTAAAAATTTAAAAATAATTTTAGAAGAGTTGGTTATCGAAAATGAAGAAGTCCCGCAAAACCCTTCTAAATCAAAATCTGAAGAGCAAAATGAAAAACCGCAAGAGCCAGAAAATTTTGGAGCAGAATCGGTGGAAAATAATTTAAATCAAATTCAAAATACTGAAATTTTAGAAAATTCTAGTGAAGAAAAAATTGTTGAAAAACAATTAACCGAAATGCCAATTTTCGAAAATGAAAATTTTGACGAAACCATTATTGACAAGCCTTCAATCGATAATAACAAAATTGAATTTAAAAATCCTTACACAATTTTTTCGAATCAATTTGATGAGATAATTAATCCAAAAAAATTTATTGCTAAAAGTGAACTTGAAAATTTACGCAACCAACTTGATTTAAAAATATCAAAACTCAATTCAATTTCTAAAAAAATGAATTTGAAATTGAAAAGAAAATTATTATCAAAGAAAAATACATACTTAGAGCTCGATGCTTCGGGCGGGGTTTTGAATCGCAAAAAATTAGTGAATTTAGTTTTGTCGCCATTGATTGAGGATGTGTGGATTAATTCCAAAGCGCATGAATATCACGACACGACCTTGACGATATTGCTTGATAATTCAGGTTCGATGCGTGGAAATCCAATCGTGATGAGTGCGATGGCTTGCGAAATTATCGCCGAAATTCTGGAAAAATTTGCGATTAAAACTGAGATAATTGGCTTTACGACCTCGGATTGGAAGGGCGGACGTGTTAGAAGATTGTGGGAAAGTTCGGGTCGTAAAAAAAATCCTGGACGTTTAAACGAGCTTCGACATATCATTTATAAAAGCTTTAATCAAAGTTTTAAAAAATCGAAAATTAATTTAGGATTGATGCTTAAAGAGGGAATTTTAAAAGAAAATATTGACGGCGAAGCCTTGCTATTCGCTCGCTCACGCTTGGCTCAACAAAATGAAAAACGCAAAATTTTGATGGTAATTTCCGATGGCACGCCCGTCGATGATTCGACCACTTGCAATAATGATGGCGATATTTTATCCGACCATTTGCGACATGTGATTAATATGATCGAAAAACGTGGAAAAATTGAAATTATTGGTATCGGAATTGGGCACGCCACTGACGAATTTTATAAAAATTCGATTACAATTAGAGCCCTAGAAGATCTAGGCGACGTTATGATTGATAAAATTATTAATGTTTTGTAAAAATGTTGTTTTGAAATTTATATTAAAAATTGATTTTTTTTGTTTAAAATAGTTTTTAATTAACTAAAGTTGTGACTAAAATTAATTTATATTTTACCGAAAATAAAGTAATGAGTACTAAAAAAACACGACAACAAATTGAAGAGTATTTTTAGAGTGTCGCTAAACCAATTGCGAATTGTTGTTTACCAAAAAAAGGTAATTCACCCCAAGTATAAAAATTTATTACTTGGTGGTAGCGTTGGATTTCAAAGAAAAAATTCTTTTAACAGAAAATGGCAAACAACTAATTTTAGGAATTTTATCATCATCTTTTTTAACTTCTCTTTTTTCCTCTTCCTTCTCTCCGTTATAAATTTTAAATACCTCTGTATGAAATTTTCTTGTGCTCAAACTTCTAATGCTGGAAAATGAAGGGCTACAATTTGCAAATGAGGAAAAAACGCTGAAAAAACTATTGAATTTTTTTGGTAATAATTTCTCCCCTATTTTATACAAAGTTTTATCTAGGGTTTTTTGAATTTCTTCTTTTAAATATTGATTAAATGATTGTGGTTTTGATTCGGAATTTTCTTCTTTTTCTAATTTGGATTCAAGATTTTTAATCGACTCAACAGCTTTTTTAATTAAATTTTGTTTAAATTTTTTATATTCCTCATGACCTTTTCCAGTTGGCTTTTTGGTTTTTTTATCAAAATCACAAGTCATTTTTGGATCTTTTTTTTGCAATAAAAATCGAGCTAATAATGCAGTGCTTTTAAAAACACAATTACCTCTTTTTTGAGTTTTAGTTGGAATTGAATATTGTGTTTTTGTATAATCAATTTTTGCTCCATTGATTGCAATTTTATTATTTTTTACGGTTTCATAAAAGTCAGTGATTGCTTTTGATTTAGTGTTATTAGCAATAAATTCTTTTGCAAAATCACTAGAATATTCAACGGGATTTTCAAGTTTAAAAGTTGTTATTCCATGAATATGAGTTGAGGAGCCTTGGATTTTTCTGGATTCTGCAACTTCATTACCATCGCAATAGCTAATTGATTCTAACTTGTTATCATCATTAACATGAAAAATAAAATATGATTGATGATTTTTAAGATTTGACGAATAAATAAACATGTTATTGGTGTCTTTATCTTTTATCTCCCTTTGATTGTCAACGCTTAAAAAAATTTCCTTATAAATCGCATTAAAAGGATTTTCTTGTTGAGGGTCTTGTGATGGCTCTTTGCGGATAGTTTTAAGTATAGCTTTTTCCAGAATTTTTAATTCCGCTGCCGCATCTTCTTTTGAATAAAGCCCAGCTAAAAGTTTTTTATTTAAAAATAATTCTTCTAAATTATTTTGAGCATCATCTGGAATGCTTAAAAATTTTTTTTCTAAAATTATTTTTAAAATTTCAGATGCTTTGTCTTTATTATTTTTTAAAGCCAAAGATGATTTTTGTATAGCATAATTAATAGGATCACCCCTATCTTTTGAAGTTTGATCTAAAACCTCCGGATCTTTTTCAATTATAGTGCTAACAATTTCAGGATTCCCAGTATTAATTGCGTAGAAAATTGGAGAAAATTCAAGGATATTTTGATTTAAAGTCGTTGGGTCTTGGTTAATTATTGTGTTAACATCTGCAAGATTATTATTAAGAATTGCAAGAAATAGATTTTCTATTGGGCTAGGATTCATGCGATATTTTAAAATTTAATATTTTATATTATTAAACAAAAAGTTTTTTAGAATATCAAATATTAAATAGCAAGAATAAGTATTCGCCTATAATAATTTTTTAATTTTTAACTATTTTATCGAATAAAATCTATCGATAAATTTTTGATGCAATTCCAGCTTGTAAATTAGCTTATAAATCCTTCAAATCCTTGCTAAGCAATGATTGCGGTTTATTTTACGATATATCTACAAATGATAGTTTTTTGAAGGAAAAGCTATGAATTACGCAATATATTGCTAATTAAAATAAAAAAATTCCTTAATTTATCGTTTTATTTTCCGCCACCAAGCGAATGAACATATAAGGTTAAGCTCTTAATAGTGTTATCGTCGAGACGATTTTTCCAAAATGGCATAACGCCGGCACGAGCATAATAAATCGTGTAATAAATATCTTTTTTATCACTGCCATAAAGCCAAATGGCGTCGGTAAGATTTGGTGCTCCGAGTTCTTGATTTCCCTTGCCTTCATTGCCATGACACGCAACGCAATTGGCTTTGAAAATTGCTTCACCGCGCGCGTTAAATTCCGATTTATTTGACAAGGATAAAACATATTCAATAGTGTCATTGATTTCAGCTTTTTTCAAAACTTTATCTAAGCCAAAAGAGGGCATTTGATTGACCCGCGCCGAATCATGACCTGAGCGAATTCCATAAAGCAAAGTTTGATAAATATCACTAAGTTTTCCGCCCCACAACCAATCATCATCATTTAAATTTGGATAACCTTTATAGCCTTGCGCCCCTTGACCGTGGCACGCCGAACAATTTTCACGAAAAGCTGATTTTCCGGTGTTTAAAGCAAATTGCATGAGTTTTTCATCTTGACGAATTTCTTCTAAAGATTTTTTTGACATTTGTTCGAGATAAACAATTTTTTTCTCTTCAATTTTCTTTTGTTCGCCATTTAATTCTGAAAATTTTGTCCAATTTAAAGAGCCCTTGGTGTTGCCACTTATAGTTGGCCAAGTTGGATAAAAAAACCAATAAATCACCGCCCAAATTATGCAAATAATCCACACAATTAACCACCAACGCGGTGCCGGAACATTATATTCGGAAACGCCGTCCCAATCGTGCCCCGTAGTGCCATAACTTTCGAGAGATTTTTTATTTTTTTGATTTTCTTGATTATTTTTTTTCTCAGTCATTGTTAATTAATTTTTAGTTAATTTATGCGATATGAATTTAAACCATTTTTTATTTTTAGGTTTGGATTTTTGTTCATTTTGTTCAATTTTTTCGTTCGATTTTTCTTTATCATTGAGTGGAATTTTGGCGTAATCATCGAATTTTTCACTTTGTCCTTTTCTAAAAACTGAATAAACGACATTTAAAAAAAACAATATAAAAAAAATCGTGGCGATCGTTGGTGCATGATTTTGTATGAAGAGCCAAATGTTATTTTGCATTTTTATTTTCGTTGGTTTTTGGTTGTTCACTATCAATTTTAGCTTTTAAATCATTAAATTCTTTGATGGTTAAAGGCTCAAATTTTGAAAAATCAACTAAGGTTCCGAGCATTTGTAAATAGGCAACCAAGGCATCCATTTCGGAAACTCTTTGCGGGTTGCCATCGAAATCACGAACATTAACTTTTTTGCCATAACGTTGAAATAATTTTTCAGCATCGCGATCGGTTGAAGCTTGAATTACGGCGTCGGAAACGCCATTTTGAATCATCTCGTCAGTGTAAGGGACGCCAATTTTGCGAAGCACTTCCATGTCATCGGCGATGCCAGCGATTTTGGCATCATTTTCGGTTAAAAATTTATATCCCGGCATGATGGATTCAGGAACGACGTCGCGTGGATTGGTCAAATGACGCGTGTGCCATTCATCGGAATATTTGGCGCCGATCCTTGCCAAATCTGGACCCGTGCGTTTCGAACCCCATTGAAATGGATAATCATACATGCTTTCAGAAGCGATAGAGTAGTGTCCGTAACGCTCAACTTCATCACGAAGAACGCGAACTTGTTGCGAGTGGCAACCATAACAACCTTCTCTTTTGTAAATTTTAGCACCCGCCAACTCAAGGGGAGTGTAAGGGCGCATGCCTTCAACTTTTTCGATGGTAGTTTCTAAACGAAATAACGGAGCGATTTCAACCAGCCCGCCGATTGAAATTACCAGAACAGTAAGAATTAAAAGTATAATTGAATTGCGTTCAATTTTATCATGATGCTTGAGCATAAAATATTTCTTAAATTATGTTTTTTATATTAAATTATTTTTGTTTTTATCGTTAATCGTTTTATAAAAATTATAAGCCATCACACAAGCTCCACTGAGGAAAAATAATCCTCCAATCGCACGAACTACATAAAGTGGATGGCTGGCACGAAGGACATCAATAAAAGAATATTGTAAATTTCCCATGTCGTTGTAAGTTCGCCACATTAAACCTTGTGAAATTCCAGAAATCCACATCGCAACGATATAAAGCACGATGCCTACAGTCGCAAGCCAAAAATGGGTATTAACAAGTTTCATGGAATAAAGTTCTTTCTTCCCCCATAAGATCGGCACTAAATGATAAAGTGCTCCGAAGCTAATCAGGGCAACCCATCCGAGTGCACCCGAATGAACGTGACCGATGGTCCAATCGGTGTAATGCGAAAGAGCGTTGACGGCTTTGATCGACATTAATGGACCTTCAAAAGTGCTCATTCCGTAGAAGGCAACCGCGGTGATTAAAAATCGTAAAACGGGATCGGTGCGAAGTTTATCCCAAGCGCCCGACAAAGTCATCATGCCGTTGATCATTCCGC
>SYAR01000061.1 GCA_005787525.1 Rickettsiales bacterium | reverse complement strand
TGCTCAAAAAAATGTTTGATTTTGTTGACCAAACCTTCGGGGAGTTCAGAAATATCCTCGATTTTTTCATATAAGGAATTAAGTTTTTTGGCGGGAACGGCGAGGATTTTTTCGTCCATGCCTTTTTCATCTTCCATAATTAAAACACCTACGGGCTTAACGGCGATAACCGCTCCCGGCACAATAGCAAAGTCAGAAATTACCAAAACATCGGCCGGATCGCCATCTTCCGACAAGGTGTGCGGAATAAAACCATAATTGCACGGATAATACATTGGCGTCGCAATAAAGCGATCGACAAAAATCGCTCCACTTTCCTTGTCCATTTCATATTTTACTGGATCAGCGTTCATCGGCACTTCGATGATAACATTCACTTGATTCGGGGCATCTTTGCCAATAGAAATTTTATCGATATTCATAAATTTATAATATTATTATTGTTAGAATATTTTTGTAAATTATTTTTAAATTATGCGATGTTGCTATTTTTTGTTGAAAGTAATTATTAAATAATAAAATATTTTTTAATTAACTTCAACGACGCAAGCACCACCCTGCCCGCCTCCAATACAAATTGACACTAATGCGCGATTTTTTCCGCGTCTTTTTAATTCACGCAAAGCATGAATCAAAATTCTCGCGCCCGACATGCCAACTGGATGCCCAAGGGCTATCGCTCCACCATTCACATTCAAAATATCGTAATTAATTTCGCCCAATGCTTCATTCAAACCAAAATATTTGTGACAAAATTCAGGTGATTCAAAAGCTTTGACACAGCCAATTACTTGCGATGCGAAGGCTTCGTTAATTTCAATTAAATCGAAATCTTGTAATTTTAAACCCGTTCTATCGAATAATTTTTTCGAAGCAAAAACTGGACCAAGCCCCATGCGTGAAGGATCAAGCCCCGCATATTCAAAATCACGCAAATAACCTAAAATTTCGCAACCGCTTTCGGCTTGTAATTTTTTCGCATTACTTTCGGAAGTGATTAAGGCAAAACAAGCGCCGTCAGTGATTTGCGAGGAGTTGCCGACCGTTACCGAACCGGCAACTTTTTCAAAATATGGTTTTAATTTTTGCAAATCTTCAATTTTTTGCCCCTTACGTACACCTTCATCCTCTTCGATAATTTTAGAATTTTTTTCATCATTATTAAAAAGTGGAATTATTTCTTCTTTAAAAACTCCATTGGCTATCCCTTGTTCTGCCAGTTGATGCGATCGCAAGGCAAATTCATCTTGTTCTTCACGCGAAATATGAAAATCACGTGCAACATTTTCGGCGGTACAGCCCATAATCAATCCCGAAATTGGGTCAGTCAAGCCTTGAAGTAAGCCGATTACTGGCGATAAATATTTGGGACGAAATTCTTTTAAAACTTGAATTTTTTCTACCAAAGTTTTGGCTTTAGCGAGTTGTGCAAAAATTTCGGTCATTTTTTTGCCGTAAAAAAGCGGAATATTGCTCATCGATTCAACGCCACCGACCAACATTAAATTAGCGTAACCGCTATTGATTTTTAAGGCTCCAGTCGTGAAAGCTTCCATGCCTGAAGCACAATTGCGATGCACGGTGAAGGCTGGCGCACTTTCAGAAATGCCAGCTTTTAAAGCTATCACTCGAGCAATATTCGCCGAATCCGCCGGCTGGGCAACATTGCCAATAATGGCTTCGTCAATTTTATTTGGATCAATTTTTGAACGCAAAATAACTTCTTTGGCAATTCGAGCACCAAGATCGCTAGCGCTAAGATTTTTAAAAACTCCGCCCGCCTTGCCCATGGCAGAACGATAGCCAGCAATTATTGCAATTCTTTCTTTCATAATTTAATAATATTGTTTATTTTTAAATCGAAATTTTGTCGTATTAACGCCACAAATTTTTAACAACTGGTAAAAATTTTTTTTATTTATAATATTAGTTTTAAACCAATAAAAATAACTTTCACGAAAAATTTTATGCTTAATCAAGAAATTATTAATTTTGCCAATTACTTGGCGGATATTGCCAGCGAAATTTCCAAAAAATATTATCGCATCGAAAATGGCGAAATCGCCAAAGAAGACGATTCTCCAGTCACCCAAGCCGATCGCGAAATTGAAGAAAAAATTCGTGAAGCGATTTTTAAAAATTATCCGACTCACGGAATTATCGGTGAAGAATATGGCAATCATCAAGAAAATGCCGAAAATGTGTGGATCATCGATCCCATCGACGGCACCTCTTCCTTCATAGTTGGACGCCCAATTTTTGGCAATTTAATTTCGCTAGTTGTTCACAAAAAAGTTCAACTTGGAATTATTAATCAACCGATAAATTCGGAAAGATGGATTGGCATCGAAGGTTCGGGCACTTGGTTTAACGGCGTCAAAATCAAAACTCGTAATTGTCAAAAAATTTCCGAAGCGGTTTTAAGTTCAAGTTCGCCATTCTTTTTCAAAGATGAAAATAAAATAATTTTTGAAAAAATTTGTGCCTTGACTAAATATCAAAAAATTGGTGGAGTAGTTTATGGTGGCGATTGTTACGCCTACGGATGCTTGGCTTCCGGCTTTGTTGATTTAATCATCGAACCCGGACTAAAAGTTTATGATTTCGCTTCACATATCCCAATTATTCAAAATGCTGGCGGTGTTATTACGGATTGGGAAGGTAATCCATTGAAACTTGAATCAAATGTTAGGCTTGTTGCCTCGGCGACTCCTAAACTTCACGAAGAAGTTTTGGAAATTATTAATTCAATTTAAAAATTAAATATTCATCGCGAATGTCGCGATTCATTCGCAACGAAGCAATAATTTAATTACTCAAAGTTTTTGTATAAACTTCGATGGTCTTTTGACACATTAAATCATTTGAAAAATTATCCTCAACATTTTTGCGACCTGCAACGCCAAGCTTTTCAGTTTCTTCTCTTGACATTAATAAGATTTTATCAATCGTATCCGCCAATGCTTGAATATCGAAAGGCTCAACCAAAAAGCCACTTTGCTCATCAATAATAGTTTCGAGAGCTCCGCCGATTTTTGTGGCAACAATAATTTTTGCTGAAGCTTGCGCTTCAATAGCAACTCTGCCAAAAGCTTCGGGGCGAACGCTCGGAGCCACTACAAAATGGGCAAGTTGATAAGTTGCTGGCATATCACGACAAGCGCCAACTATTCTAATTTTTCCTGCTAAATTTTCTTTAATAATTTTTTGCTCGATTTTTTTGCGATAATTTTTGTGACCGTGATCTGACCCAACCATAACACAAAAAAAATCATTTTTAACTTTAGCTAAAGCTTCAATCAAGAATTCATGACCTTTCCATGAAGTAAATCTAGCGGGCATTAAAATCATTTTTTTATCTTCGGGCAAATTCCATTTTTTAATTAAATCGATAATGCGATTTTTTGAAACTTTATCTCGATTAAAATATTGTAAATCCACCCCACGTTGAATTACTTGAATTAATTCAGCAAAATTTTCTTGATAATTTCTTAATAAATAATTCTTGATATAGTTTGAAACAACAATTATAGAATCGGCTTTAAGCATTATTGAATTGTAAATTTTTTTCAAAGAAAAATTCTTCCAAAATAAAAAATCTAATGAATAAGTTCCGTGGATTGTTGAAACTAATTTTGTTTTAGTTTTTTTACAAGCGTAATAAGCACTCCACATTGGAGCTCTAGATCTAACATGGACTAAATCAACCTTAAAATGCTCAATAATTTCTACAATTTTTTGGATATTTAAAAAAATAGTAAGAGGATTTTTACTTTTAACATCGAGTTTAAAATGATCAATTTTTGCTTCTCTTAAATCGTAAGTTAAAACTCCACCACTTGAAATAACAATTGGTAAAAAATTTTGACTTTTTAAAGATTTAGCAATATCAATCGTTCCTCGCTCAACACCACCACTCTCTAGTGATGGGATAATTTGTAAAATTACTTTTTTCTTTAAATCTTCCATGTTTTTAATTTACAATAATTGTTTCATTACGCTTGGGGCCAGTTGAGATAATAGCTACTTTAATTTTGCACAAAGTCTCTATTTTCGCAATATAATCGAGTGCTAATTTTGGCATTTTATCACGAGATTCTATTCCAACGGTTGATTGCTTCCAACCTTGCATTTCAATGTAAATCGGCTCAATTTTATTCCACAATTCTATTGATTGCGGTAAATAATCAAACTCAATTCCATCAATTTTATAACCTACGCAAATTTTAATTTTATCAAGCTTATCTAGTACATCAATTTTTGTTAAAGCAACTTCTTTTATTGATGATAAATTAATTATTTGCTTAACTAAAACGGCGTCGAACCAACCGCATCTTCGATTGCGACCCGTTACGGTTCCAACTTCGTTGCCTTCAATTCTGATAAATTCACCAATTTCATCATGTAATTCGGTGGGGAATGGACCCGACCCAACCCTTGTGGTATAAGCCTTCAAGATGCCAATTGTTTTGTGAATTTCAGCGATTCCTAAGCAAGATCCAAGAGCAATTTGCCCAGCAATCGTATTACTTGAAGTAACAAAAGGATAAGTGCCGAAAGTTACGTCGAGTAAAGCTCCCTGCGCTCCTTCAAACATTACGGCTTTAGTTTTTTTTAGATTTTCCGCTATCTCATAAGAAGATTTAGTGAAATTTAAAATTTTATTTTGAATCGGCTTTAATTCTTGTAAAATATCGTTTAGTTCGATTTTTTTAGCACCTAAACTTTGGCGCAAAAGATTGTGATAAAATAATAAATTTTCTATTCGATTTTTTAAAACTTCTTGGTCGCGCAAATCGCATATTCTAAGGGCTCGACGCCCAACTTTATCTTCATAAGCAGGGCCAATTCCGCGACCCGTTGTGCCAATTTTATTATCACCTTTTTGAAGCTCTAAAAGCTGATCGAGCTCGCGATGAACTGATAAAATTAAACAACAATTATCGGCAATTGCCAAATTTTCTGGAGTGATTTTTATGCCGGCATTTTCAATTTTTTCAATCTCGGAAAATAAGGCGACGGGATCAACCACAACGCCACTTCCAATCACTGAAAATTTACCGCGAATTATACCAGACGGAATTAAACTTAATTTAAAAGTTTGATCGCCGACTTTAATGGTATGACCAGCATTATGACCACCTTGAAATCGCACGACTGCGTCAAAATTATCCGCTAAAAAATCAACTATCTTGCCCTTGCCTTCGTCGCCCCATTGTAAACCAATTATCGCAGTATTTTTCATGTTAATTTTTTTTATTTTTATTTGATAAATTTGATGAATTTTTCGAATCATTTAAAGAAAAATATTTACTACAATAAGGACAAATCACAAAATCTTTCTTGCCCATATTTAAATATACCAAAGGATGTTTCGAGCTCCCAGCCCCGCCATCGCAAGAAACTTTCTTGCTATTAACATGCAAAACATCACTATTCATAAAATTTATTTGCTGATTCATTTTTATAATTTAAATTATATATTATTCACTTTAAATTAAATTACTTTAATAAACCAAGATTTTCAATAAGCAAAATGCAAATATTTTCAAAAACTTTAATATTATTTTTCTTAGCCCTACAAAACAGCTTCGGCGCAAGCTCTTTTTCGCAAAATCATGAATTAAGCGGGGCAAAAACTTCTTTGATTGCCAGTTCTTTCGAACAAAATGGTGTCAAAAAATTAGTTGCTGGCGTTGAATTTCAACTGCAAGAAGGCTGGAAAATTTATGGTAATGATGATAGTGGAATGGGCATGCCTCCCGAATTTAATTTTAGCACTTCACAAAATTATAAAAATCATAATGTTTTTTATCCGCCAGCACTTGATGGGCTTGAAAAAATTGGTAATGAAGAAATTAAATATAAATATTACAAAAACTCGGTAATTTTTCCAATTTTTATCGAAAATCTCGATCAAAATCAACCTACAAAATTAAATTTAAAACTCGCTTTTGCTTTGTGCAAAGACGTCTGCGTTCCTATAAATCAAGAGTTTAGCGTTGATGTTGATAATAAAATTGATATCGCCGTAATTAATAAAATTGAAAAATTTTATGGACAAAATTTGATTGAAAAAAATTTTAATTCTTCGGAAAATTTTTCTGCAATTGACATGTCTTTTGGTGACGCCATAAAAACCAAAAAAGATCCTAACAAAATTTATTTAATGATTTTATTGGCAGTCTTCGGAGGCTTGATTTTAAACATTATGCCTTGCGTTTTACCCGTTATTTCCATCAAATTAATTTCGGTTCTCAAACATTCGGGGGCGCCAATTTCTAAAATTCGTTTTAGTTTTTTAGCAACCATAATTGGAATTTTAACTTGTTTTGTGGTCTTGGCTTTTTTCTCCTACGTAATTCAGTCGGCAGGAAGTTCTCTGGGCTGGGGTTTTCAATTTCAAAATCCATTTTTTTTAATTTTTTTGATAACGATTTTAGCATTTTTTATTGCCGAACTTTTGGGAGTTTTTGAAATAAGTTTTAGTCAATTTTTAGCAACAATTCTTGATAAAAAAATCTCCGAAAAAGAAGCTGAAAAAAATATTTTTATGCCAAATTTTTTATCGGGAATTTTGGCTGTTCTCCTAGCCACACCTTGTTCGGCACCATTTCTCGGAAGTGCCATTTCTTTCGCCCTCACCCAAGATTTTTTAACAATTTTGTTAATTTTTATTTTTATCGGAGTTGGATTTTCCGCTCCTTATATCATATTAATTGCATCGCCACAATTGATAAATTTTTTACCAAAACCCGGTAAATGGATGATAAAAATTAAACATTTAATGGCAGGATTTTTATTTGCCACCGCAGTGTGGCTAAGCTTTGTTCTAAGCAACACTATCGGGCTTCTTCCGGCATTATTAGTGGCAATTTTTTCAATTTTAATTTTTTATTCTTTAAAAATTAAAACCAAAATGGTCAAAATAATTTTCATCACCATTTTAATTATTTTATCCTTTACCCTACCTTTTGATTTCCACGATAGAGAAGCGAAAGTTAAGTCGGAACAAAATAGTTATTGGCAAGTTTTTGACGAATCAATTTTGCAAAATTTAATTTCTGAAAATAAAATTATAATTGTCGATGTAACCGCCGATTGGTGCTTAACTTGTAAGTTTAATAAGATTTTAGTTTTAAATGACAAGGAACTTGTTAAAAAGCTTAAAAGTGGCGAAGTAATTGGATTGAGAGCCAATATTACTCAACCCGATTCCGATGTAATGAAATTTTTAGCGAAGCATAATCGTTATGCCATTCCATTTAATGCGGTTTATGGTCCGAATGCTAAAAATGGTCTTTTAGCCAGCGAATTTTTGAACAAAAAACAGCTTCTCGATTTAATTGAAAAGGCTCGATAAATATTTAATTTACGGTCTTTTTATTTTATAAATTTTATTATCGAGTTTGATTAAAATTCCATCTTGACTATTTTTAAGATTTTCTTCAATTTTCTCGAAAGAATCTTTAAAAATATTTTCTCCAAATGCCTTATTTAAAGTTTCGATAATCACTTTTAATTTAAACAAATATTCCTTATCGATAAATATTTTTGGCGACAAAACATTCATAATTCTATAGCAATTTTGATTTGATTCTGATTGAATTTTATCGCAAGCATAACCAATTCTATCAAGCTTTCCAGCGATTATGAAACCTGAATGATTTTTCTTATTTTTACCATCATAAATAGTATAAAGCCAAGAATCGGCATAATAAGAATTTGTAAGTTTTATGTTTTTTCTAAAATATTTTTCGTTATCAGGATGAAAATAATTTTGGACTAATAGGCCGTGACTTTTACTAAAATAAGATAAAAAATGCGAAGTATAAACTTCTTGGATAAAAAGATAAAAAATATTTAAATCTTTAAAATCCTCTTTGATCTTTGGATCTTTTTTATATGAATCTTTTTCAAAAAGTTTTTCAAAAGCCATTCCATATCTATCATTGATTTTTTTTAAATTTTCGCTTGCACTTTCTTCGATTGGAAAATCTTGTAATACTCCATTTTTTATGGCTTTAAGAAAAATTTTAACAAAATTTTGACCTTCATAATAATTTTTTTGCTCAATAGCATTGTAATTAAAAATATTGATTAAGGCGATTGAAACTGAACAAGCTGTTACAACAAAATGAATAACAATTTTTTGCCTCATTTTGCTTAAATAAAGTCGAGAATTATTTAAAATATAGCTTATATAAGCGATTAATAAAAATCCCATTCCAAAAAATTGTAAAAATATTTGAATAAAGGCAACTTCATAATGGGTTCCAAGCGCCCAAGTTTGATATTTATATGACAAACTAATCATTCCCGATGGCACTAAAATTAAAATAAATCCAATTAAAACAACATCACGATAATTATTTTTTAGATTGATTTTTGGGATTACTTTTAAAAATATAAAATATGCCGAAATAAATAAAATAGTTGCGGAAAAAATATGCTCAAAATTCAATTCAACTAAGTATAATTCTTTATGAAAAGCTCCAAATGGTAATGATGCAATTATTTGCACAATCCAACTCAAAAGAAATCTTTCAAGATTAAAATTTATATCAATTCCATCATATATATTTGCCTTCAATGCATGTAAATAAATACAAATTACAACCCACAAAAAAAATGGAATGAGAAAAAATTTCAATTCTTTGAAACAAACTTGAATTGACAACAAAGAATATTTCCCGATTTTTTTCATTAAACTTAAATCAGCTTTTAATTCTTGAGATTGTAGTTTAATTCTAACGGCAAGAACAATAAAAATTGGCACAATACATACTCCAATTTCATAATGAAAAAAAGACCAAATAAAAAATATCCACGTTAAAAAGAAGTATTTTTTTGATTTATTTTCATGCCACAAAATGTAAAAGCCCGAAGCCAAAGCAATTGAAATTGCCGAATATTGAGTTGATAGACCCATTGAAGCAAGAGGATCAACGATAATTATAATTATAAACATAATCGGCATCAAAAAAATGAATGCCTTATAATTGTCAGAATTTTTTGTTAATAGCTTTAAAAACCAAGCAAAACTTAGAACGGAAATTAAATTAAATAGCGATTTTACAATATAATAACTTAAGCGATCATGAAAAAAATAAAATATTATGTAATGCGTTGCGTATAAGCCATAAAACCTTCCAAGTTGAAAAAAACCCTTAAAGGAATCAATACAAATTTCAAAAAAATTTCCATCATATAATTTTATTTCGGAATAAATTGAATAAATCAAGGTCTTATCATCGCAATAAAAATTAGCATATAAAATCATTGGTAGAAAAAATATTGCATAATAAATAATGGCTAGAAAAAAAATATTTTTCTTTGAATCAATTGTTGGAAATTTAATTATTTTATTTAAAGTCATTTTTGGTTAAATTATTAATTTTTTAATTTTTAAAATGATATTATCAGTTATAATTCCTTGTTTCAACGAAAAAAATACTATTAAAGAAATTATTTTAGCGGTAAAAAATTCTTCATATAAAAATCAAGAAATTATTATTGTTGATGATTTTTCTTCCGACGGCACAAGAGAAATTTTACAAAATGAAATCGCGCCTTTGGTTGATAAAATTATTTATCAAACGCATAATAAAGGAAAAGGCTCCGCTCTTAGAGCTGGAATTGCCGAAGCTACGGGTGATATCATAATAATTCAAGATGCCGATTTGGAATATGATCCCAAGGAATATCTAAAAATTATTACTCCGATTTTAGAAAATAAAGCCGATGTGGTTTTTGGTTCGCGCTTCATTAGTGGCGAAAGTCGACGCGTTCTTTATTTTTGGCACCGCATTGCAAATTTTATCTTAACGACATTGTCAAATATTTTCACCAATCTCAATCTTAGCGACATGGAAACTTGCTACAAAGCCTTTCGCAGTGATATCGTTAAAAAAATCAACATTGAAGAAAATCGTTTTGGTTTTGAACCCGAAATCACCGCCAAAATTGCTAAAACAAAATGTCGAATTTACGAAGTCGGAATTAGCTATAATGGCAGAACTTACGAGGAAGGTAAAAAAATTACTTGGAAAGATGGATTTCGTGCTTTATATTGCATAATCAAATACAATTTAAAAAAATCATAAACCATGACCGAACTTACAAAACTAAGCATCAAAGACACGCTTGCTGGATTAAAAAATAAAAAATTTAGTGCCATTGAAATCACTAATTCATATATTCAAAATATTGAAAAAAATCGTCATTTAAATTGCTTTATCACCGAAACTTTTGACGTCGCTTTGAATCAAGCCAAAGAAGCCGATAAAAACATCGCTAAAGGCAAAATTCGTGATCTCGAAGGAATTCCACTCGGAATAAAGGATTTATATTGCACCAAAAATATTCGCACCACTTGCGCTTCAAAAATGCTGGAAAATTTTGTGCCGACTTATGAATCAACCGTCACTCAAAAACTTTTTGATGCGGGCGCTATTTGCCTCGGCAAAACCAATATGGATGAATTCGCGATGGGCTCCGCTAACGCTAATTCTTATTTCGGCAAAGTAATCAATCCCTTCAAACGCAACGATTCAAATGAAGATTTAGTGGCGGGAGGCTCTTCGGGCGGATCGGCTTCGGCAGTAAGTGCTAATTTATGCGCCGGCGCAACCGGCTCCGACACTGGTGGTTCAATTCGCCAACCCGCTTCATTTACCAACACCGTTGGCGTCAAACCAACTTACGGTCGCTCATCGCGTTATGGCATGATAGCCTTCGCCAGTTCTCTTGATCAAGCTGGAATTTTTGCCAAAAATGTTGAAGATTGTGCACTTCTTCAAAGAATAATTTCAGGTCACGACAATAAAGATGCAACCTCAATCAATATCGCCGTTCCGCAATTCGACAAATTATTAAATTCCGATGTTAATGGTTTGAAAATAGGGATTCCCAAAGAATATCGTATTGATGGCATGCCCGCCGAAATCGAAAAATTATGGCAAAAAGGTATCGAAATTCTTCGCAATCGCGGTGCCAAAATTATCGATATTTCTCTGCCTCACACTCAATATGCTGCCGCAGTTTATTACGTTATCGCTCCCGCTGAATGCTCTTCGAATTTAGCGCGCTTTGACGGCGTCCGTTTTGGCTTTAGAACTTCTCAAGAAAATATTTCCATCAATGAAATGTATCAAAAAACTCGCGCTGAAGGCTTTGGAAAAGAAGTTAAAAAAAGAATCATGATTGGAACTTATGTTTTATCGGCAGGCTATTACGAAGCCTATTACAAAAAAGCTCAAAAAGTTCGTCGCTTAGTTTTGAATGATTTCACTGAAGCTTTCAAAAAAGTTGATGCCATTTTAACGCCATCAACTCCAAATTCAGCTTTTGGTTTCGAAGAAATGAAAAATTTCAACGCCGTAAAAATTTATTTGAATGATGTTTTTACCGTTCCTTCGAATTTGGCTGGATTGCCCGCCATTTCTGTGCCCGCAGGTTTCGATAATAAGGGATTGCCACTAGGATTGCAAATTATTACTAAACATTTTGATGAACAAACTATGTTTAACGTCGCCAAAGCAATCGAAGAAAATAAATAATTTTAAATGACCTTAACAAAATATAGAAATTGCAATTTTACCTTTCTATTTAAAGAAAATTTATTGGCATTTGCACTATTATTTCTTGGAATTTTTCACATAATTTTAGAAATAAAATTAGGTACTAATTCCTTTGGAGATTTACGTGACGGCAGATTTAACAACTTCGTTTTAGAATATTTTTATCGAGCACTCATCGGCGAAGAAAAAAGTTTTAAAAATGCCAATTTTTTTTATCCCGCTCCTAACGTAATCATGCTGTCGGAAAATCATTGGCTTCTTGGTTCGATTTATGCCTTTTTTCGCATTTTAGGACTAAACTCTGCTAAATCTTTTAATTTCTGGATTTTTTGTGGATTCTTCGCCAATTTTATTTCTTCCTATTATGTTTTAAGAAAATTTAATTTTTCAAAAAATTCTTCAGCAATCGGCGCTTATTTATTTACTTTTAATCAAATTATTTTTTTAAAAATTGGGCATATGCAACTCAATTTTAAAATCTTTATACCCCTTACTCTCCTATTCTCCAAAAGTTATTTTGAAACTCTGGATTTTAAATATATTTCTTACATAATTTTATGCATAATTTTGCAATTATTATGCAGTTCATATAATGGGAATTTTTTAGCTTTATTTGTTGTCATATTTTTTTTATTTTATTTATCAAAATTTAAAAAAGATGATTTTCATAAAATTTTTCCGCAAAAATTTTCTTTAAAAATTTCAATTCCAATTTTAATTTTAAGCATTTTTTTGTTAATTTTATATGCTTTACCTTACTTGGAAACCAAGGATATTTACAACTTCAAAGGCCCACTATCAACTGGAGAATATTTTACATTAAGCTCATTATTAACTTTGGGAAATTCGCCTTTTTGGAATTTTATTACCAATTATTTTTCACTCAAATCTTTAGAAATTTATGGGGAAAATCAATTTTTCTTTGGGATCGGTTTGTGGCTTGCTATTTTCGGATTAATCATCAACAAAAACATTCATAAAAACTTACAATATTTTGATAAAATTTTAATCAAATCAACATTGTTTATATTGTTTTTTTTCTGGCTTGATAAATATATCGGAACTTTTTATTTTTTACAATTATCCATTCCGAGCCTTTTTCCACTAAGATCCTCAACAAGGTTTTTTTATGTAATATTTTTTGTCATTATTTATTTGGCAACTTTGTTAATGAATTATTTAGAAAACACAAATAAGAAAAAATTTTATTACATAATTATGGCAATCATTTTAATCGAAAGCCAAATATCAAAAATTCCGAATTCTAATTTTTCAGAAGAAGAAAGTGAGATTCAAGAATATAAAAATTTAATTTTACAACATGGCAATGGTGCCTCTGTTTTCTTTTTTGCAAATAAGACAACAAACCCTCCAACAAGCTATATAAAAAATGAAGTCAATATAATGTTAGCTTCTCAAGATTTAGGTGCAAAAATTATCAATGGATACAGTGGACAAAACCCTTTTACCGCAATAAATTACGCCAATAATTGCCAAGAAATATCTAAAATTATTACATCAAATGAAGATTCAATATCAAAAATTTACAAAAAAGAATTTAAATATGACCGAAAGAATTTATTGATTTTTTTGGATAAAAAATTATGTCCAAAATTGCTATAAATTTTTTCTCGCCTTCTTAAAAAATAAATTATTTTTTTGCCAAAACACTTTTTTTATAACCATAACAGAAATAAAAAATAATGCCGATGATAAACCAAATTAAGAACGGCTTGTAGTGATCTTGCAATAATTTTAGAATTAAAAATCCGCATCCAACAATTGCCAAGGGCGCAATAATTTCAACAAAAGGACATTTAAAACTGCGTTCTAATTTTGGTCTTTTATAACGTAAAATTAAAACTCCGACTGAAACTAAACAAAAAGCAAAAAGTGTTCCGAGGCTACTCATATCGCCCATGGTACGAATTGGAGTAAAGCCCGAAATTATCGCAACCGCAACCGTTACCACTAAAATTGAGTAAGACGGAGTTTGGTGTTTTTTGTTAATTTTTGAGAAAAATTTTGGAAGCAAACCATCGCGAGAAATTACAAAAAATATTCGCGATTGACCATACATCATCACCAACAAAACCGTAAGCATTCCGGCAATCGCGCCCGTTCCAACCAAAGCCGAACCGATATTACTTCCATTATCACGCAAAGCTTGAGCAAGTGGCTGTGGATTGCCCAAAGTTTTATAATTAACAATTCCGGTTAAACATAATGAAACCACGACATAAATTACCGCGCAAATTAAGAGCGAACCAATGAGTCCAATCGGCAAATCGCGTTTAGGATTTTTACATTCTTCCGCCGTTGTTGCCACCGCATCGAAACCTAAATAAGCGAAAAAAATCGCCGCGGAGCCAGCAAATACGCCCTTCCAGCCGAAAGGCATAAATTCTTGATAATTTTCAAATTTAATATGAGGCACCGCCACTAAAATAAAAATAAAAATTACGATTAATTTTACCGTGACTAAAACACGATTAATTATAACGCTTTCTTTGGTGCCGATGAATAAAAGCAAACCGATAAAACATGAAACACAAACTGCGGGTAAATTAATTATTGCACAATATGTTTCGTCGCTACAAAGTTGCGATGGCGCTTTGGTAAGAAATTCAGGAATAGCTATTCCACCTTGTTGTAAAATTCCGACCAAATAACCCGACCAGCCCGCCGCAACGGTTGATGCCGCCACGGTGTATTCTAAAATTAATCCACAAGCAACCAACCATGCGATAAATTCGCCCATCACCGCATAGGTGTAGGTGTAAGCACTGCCCGAAACTGGAACCATTGACGCCAATTCGGCATAAGCCAAACCCGCAAAAACACAAATTATTGCCGAAAATAAAAAAGATAAGGCGATGGCTGGACCCGCATGTTCAGCGGCCGCCTGCCCCGTTAACACAAAAATTCCGGTGCCGATGATTGAGCCAATTCCAATAAAAATTAAATCAAAAACTCCCAAAGTTTTTTTAAGAGTATTTTTTTTGGCACCTTCAAGAATGCTCTCGAGCGATTTTTTACGAAAAAGTAATTTCATTGTGATTTTTTATTTTAATTACGAAGTTCAATAACTCTAAATAACTCTAAAAAACTTTATAAAATTTATCAAATAAATTTTATAACAAAAACAATATTTTAATTAATTGTATTGAAAATTTATTCGTAGGATAGCAATTCCTCTTCTGCAATTTCTTGCGTAATTACATCATTATTCATCAAATCTTTTAACGAATCTTTTAAAAGCAACATACCATTTTTCCGACTCAACTCAATAATTGAATTTATTTGCGGGATTTTATCTTCGCGAATTAAGTTACGAACTGAAGCGTTTGCCAACATAATTTCAAACGCAGCACATCTTCCGCCATCACGTTTTTTCACTAATCTTTGCGAAATTACCGCCTTGATTGAACCTGATAAAATTGAACGCACCGCCGATTTTTCTTCCGAAGGAAAAACATCGATAATACGATTTATAGTTTGTGCCGCCGAGTTAGTGTGAAGAGTCGCCAGCACCAAATGCCCAGTTTCCGCCGCCGTTAACGCCAAGCGGAAAGTTTCGATATCACGCATTTCGCCGACCATTATAACATCGGGATCTTGACGCAAAGAACTCTTCAAAGCTTCATTGAAAGAATTGGTGTCCGATCCCAATTCACGCTGATTAATCAATGAACGTCTATTTTCGAACATATATTCTACCGGATCTTCGATAGTAATAATATGACGCATAAAATTATTATTAATATAATCAATTATAGCCGCCAAAGTTGTTGATTTTCCGCTTCCCGTCGGACCTGCGACCATAATCAAACCTTTTTTTAATTTCGCTAAATCCTGAACTATGTAAGGCGTATTTAAGGAAACTAAACTTTTAATATCTTTAGGAATTAAACGAAATGCCGCCGCCGGACCTGCGATAGTGTGATAAGCATTAACACGACAACGATATTTTTGCTCATCTTCAATCGAAAAATCTATTTCTCGATTCTCAATATAAAATTTTTTTTGTTGCTCATTCATGATTGAATAAAGCAAATTATAAACATCCTCTTGGCTCAATATTTTAGTATCTTTATAATCAACCAAATCGCCATCTAATCTTAAAATTATTCGATAATTTGATGAAATATGAACATCGGAACAATTTTTTAACCTGGCGTCTTCAATAATTTGCTGAATCATATCATTTGTTTAATTTTTTCAATTCTTCTTTTAACTGAATCAAGGGCAATTTCACTATTAGAATTGTCATTATTTTTTACAACATTAGCATACATTTCCAAAGCCTTTTCATATTCTTTATTTTGATCGTAAAGCACACCTAAATTATAACAATAATTCATATTTCCATAATCCAGTTCTAAAGCTTTTGTATAATTTTTAATAGCCGAATTATAATCAGAAATTTTTTCATAAGCCAACGCCATACTTGCAAATAAAAAATGTCTTTGAGGATTTTGAATAGTTAATCTGTTTAGCATATAAATCGCCTCACGCGGACTTTCTTCGGTCAGAATAATAATGATATTATTAATAATTTCATCTTTATTTTCCGCGTCACCTTTAAGCAATTCATAATAAATGTTTTTGGCTTGCTTAAATTGATTAAGCTTTTGATAGACAATTCCTAACGAATATTTTGCATAAAGATTTTTTGGTTCTTTTTGTAAAATTTCTTTGTAAATCTCAATGGCAATTTCATATTGCCCAATCAAAACTGAATTATATGCTAATTTTTCTTTTTCACGCAAATCTTTGTCAATTTTAACTTTATCAACCATAACGATACTCATCTCTTCGGGAGTATATTTTTTTTCATCTTCGTCTTTTTCTGGAAGACTTCCCATCGTCGGCTTATCAACTAAATTTGTGCCATATTCATTATTGTAAACATCGAATTTTTCTTGCGATGATTTATCAAATAATAAACTTTTTTCAATTTCTCGAGTTAAATCCGAATTGCCAATATCAAACTGTGCCTTGGCTTGTTTTGTAAAAAAAATTACCAAAAAAAATAAACAAAAGAAGAAATTTATTTGAAGAAATGTAAGTTTTTTAATTCTCGGCATTTGAAAATTTTTCAAGTTTTTTTTGGTTTTTTAAATATATCATTATCGCCATAATCGAAGCGGATGTAATGCCTTGAATCTTGCCCGCCATCGCAATTGTCGCTGGTCGGTATTTTAACAATTTTTCACGCACTTCATTCGACAAACTCTGAATCAAATTATAATCAATATCAAGAGGAATTTTCATTTTTTCTTCTTGACGAAAAATTTCAATATCCTGATTTTGTCTAATCAAATATGATAAATATGTAGCGTTAATTGCAACCTGTTTTTTTGTTTCCAGTTCAATTTGGGAAATTTCTTCCTGCCAAATTTTTTCAATAATTTCAAAATTTATTTCGGGGAATGAAAGCAATTGGTAAGCACTTCTAACCACTCCATCTTGCTTAATCGTTACTCCAAAATTTTCTAATTTTTTTGGCGAAATTTTTAAATCTTCTAAAATTTTTGTGGCTTGTAAAATTTTATTTTTACGAATTAAAAATTTTGCCAATCGAGCCGACGAAATTACGCCGAATTTTTCACCAATTTCGGTTAAACGCAAATCGGCGTTATCGGCACGAATACTCAAACGATATTCAGCACGTGAAGTAAGCATTCTGTAAGGCTCCGACGTTCCAAGTGAAGTTAAATCATCAATCATAACGCCGATATAACTTGTCGAGCGATCCAAAATAAATTCTTCATCATTTTTTAAAGCTTTTAAACCGGCGTTAATTCCGGCGACGATGCCCTGCCCGCCCGCTTCTTCATAGCCCGTCGTGCCATTAATTTGCCCAGCAAAAAATAAATTACGAATTTTTTTAGTTTCGAGTGATGGCAATAATTCACGCGGATCGACATAATCATATTCAATCGCATATCCAGCTTGCGAAACTACGCAATTTTCCAAACCCTTAATTGATTTTAAAAATTGCATTTGAATCGCCAATGGTAAAGAATTAGAAATGCCATTTGGATAAATTAAATCACTATCCAAACCTTCAGGCTCTAAGAAAATTTGATGACGCTCCTTGTCGTAAAAACGATGAATTTTATCTTCAATCG